>DAWB01000238.1 GCA_002505805.1 Methanosaeta sp. UBA80
AATTGCATTTATCCTCGTATTTCTCATATTGACTTTGGGATGTGCTTCGGCATCTATTGAAATTTCTGTGGGATCAATACTGGACCAAGTCTCTCCTGGCCAACATGTGGCATATGAAATAAATGTGACTGCCTCCAATGATAGTTCGGCTAAAGACTTTGCCGCTGACATATACGGATTTGGCCAATCTTTGGATGGTTCATATGTTGAGCTCAAAGCAGACCAAGATAAAAGCCCCTATTCCGCCAGAGCATACCTAAAGCTTGATTCAAAGGATTTCCGCCTTGAACCGGGCGAGACAAAGATGTTGACTCTGGAGGGTGATATACCATCAGATGTTGGAGATGGTGGTAGGTATGCTATAGTCTCTATAAGACCTCCTACACCCAAAGCGAGCAAGGGTGTATCTGTTTCGATGGGAATTATCATCCCCGTTATCTTGAGCATTAAGGATACCGAAATGGCAAAAACGGGTGAAATATCCGAAATCGAGTTGGATGCCCCCATTCTTGCTGAGCAACAAAATCTGTCCCTGATTTTCAACAATACGGGAAATATTCACTATAGGGCTATTGCAGAGGCAGATCTCAAGGATAAAGATGGAAATGTATTGACAAGCGCCTCGACAAAGCCAAGCTTCTCCTCAATCATTCCCTCCAATTCCTTGCTCATCAAGCTTGTTCTGAGCCCAGAGAAAAAACTAGAATCTGGAGATTACACCATAGCCTCCGAAGTTAGCACTGAGGATGGAGAAATTCTCGCAAAAAAAGAGATCTCCTTCAAGATAGAGTAATGGAGATGAAATATTTTTAATATTTTATTTTGTTGCTAACGCGGTTACGCATATCTCGAAATGGGTAGAATCATCGCCTCTAGCTCAGAACGCCCGCTCCCAGGAGTTTTAATCCAGTCTTCACACCGGTGGCAATATGAGCTGTCTGAGAATCTCAAGTGAGCATTGGGCAATGGCAGGTAATAGCTCAAAATATGAAGCCAGTATTTCCAAACGAGGGAAGCTGCTAGGCAAGCTCATGTTNNATTGTTGAAAGATGCATTTGCAGAAAGCACAATCAAGATCCTTTGTTTGAGGATGTTGATTTTGATGAATATGAGACATACAAGGATGCCATCAGAAAATAGCCCACATTTTTTGGAGGCAGTGTGCAAGATGAAGAGATTGCATTCAACGCTGAAAAACGGGTCTCCCGATCAGCTCGAACTGGAGATTGGCTTAAATATTGTTGCCTACTACCCGTCTGCTAATGGCGGTGCAGTCCAGCATGGAATATTATCTAGAGTGCTCGTGGTGTCGAATTGAAATGAAATCCTTGAAGCTGAGAACATTCCCTATCTGCCGAGTAGCTTCTGTGATAGCATCTGCATTCTTACTCCTTTTCTTGACCTCAATGGCTCAAGATGAGGTCGTTTCTCTTGCCCCGGGAGAATCAGTACCTATGAGCCAGTTGCTTGGTTCAGAAGGATCTTCTCTATCTCTCCAGCTGCCCACCTTCAGCCAATGGTCGCTCTCTCCCCTCCAAGCTGTCAACGAAATATCTGGGACAATGGAAGTGATAACTCCAGGACAGGGAAATCAATGGTCAATAAGGGTTCCGGCGGGAACTGAGAATGATGGCATTCTGGCTGAATATGACACGGATGCGGGCAATTATATCGTGGGTGGGAAAAAGCTCGACTACTCCCTTCTGATCGAGGCAGAAGGAGGGAATAGCGTTGATTTGGCAAAAGGTGGGCTTCTAATCAGCGGCGAAGGTCCTGCCCAAATCGAGATAAAACTAAAACAAGCGGTATCTTACCATAATTCGCCACTGATAGAAGGACATATCTATAGAACGTCCTTCTCATTCATGGTCAGCTAAGGCCTGTCTTAAGGAGAGATAGATACGATATTCGGGATGGCGAAAAAAAGTCAGAAACAGGAAATGATTAACGGAACGTCATTACTCAAAGCAGAATCGTCTCCGGTTTCTGCCAAAACGCCGGGCTTTCTGATAGCAAAAATTCAGATGGGGGAGATGGTATGCATAGGCAATTCTTGACTGCCACCTCTAGAATCTTCGTGCTTGCTACTCTGACACTCATCATTTCATGCTGCTTTAGTCCCGCCAATGCCGAGACCAAATCTAATGATAATGAATGGAGAATTCAAATCGATCTGCCTGCAGAACAGATCTTCGATATGGAAGTGACCGAGACTATTCCAACTGGACTGATCTACCTCCCTGAATCTTTTTCTCTCACCAGATCCACCGCTAATCCTGATATAATTCTGAGCGGAGCTAACGACGGGGGCTCTGCTTTGACTATTACTTGGAAATTTGGAGATTTAGACAACTCCAATAACGAAGATATAGATATCCGCTTTCATGTGGCATTAGCCAATGTAGAAAGAAACCAGGAAGGCGCTATCCTTTCTGCCGGAAAAGCCACTCTGAACTGGAAGGATTCTCTGGGAAATCCTCACTTTAGTTCAGATGAATCCAGATCTATCAGAGTAATCGAGCCCGACCTGGCTTTAGAGCGGAGCTTCTCTCCCGGATCCGGCTGGAGTGGGGACGAGATCGTCTGCACCCTAAAAATCAGCCATACCGCCGCCAGCACCGCCCCAGCCTATGATGTGGCTATCAGCGATGCCCTGCCTGCTGGCCTGGAGTACGTCCCCGGCTCGGCGGAGGTCGTCAGAGGCCCGGCTTCGGGCAGCCTTTCAGGCAGCGACGGCCCGAGCTGGAGCTTTGCCGAGATCGACGGCTCTTGGAGCGGGGAGCAGAAAGTGGAGCTCTCCTACCGAGCCCGCATATCTGACGATGTTCAGCTCGCCGGCAACCTAACCTGTCGGGCGGATCTGGACTGGACCAGCACAGCGGGAGAAAATCCGGCCGAGAGATCCTATNNGTAATCAGCTTCACCGACAGCCCTGATCCGGTAGCTCCAGGCGGGGATCTCACCTACACCATCGCCTATCAGAACCGCGGCGGCCCGGCTGAGGATACCAGGATTGAGGCCTCCTGGGACCCCTCTCTTACCTTCCTCTCCGCTACACCAGCTCCTGACCAGGGAAGCGAAAACGCCTGGAGCCTGGGAGACCTACCGGGCAACAGCAGCGGCTCCATCCAGGTGTCCCTTCAGGCTCCA
>DAWB01000161.1:0-383 GCA_002505805.1 Methanosaeta sp. UBA80
GAAGGGCTTTGCCCAGGAAAAAGTTAACACCAATGCCCGCCTTCTCTTCTCTCAATCATGGACCACTTCGACGTAGCGGTCATAGGCGCCGGCCCGGCGGGCTCCATGGCTGCCAAGCATGCGGCCAAGGCGGGAGCAGCTACTATTCTGCTGGAGGAGCATGCCGCTGCGGGCTGGCCGGTGCAGTGCGCCGGGCTGCTGGGGCGGGAGGCCCTGGCGGAGTCGGAGCTGGCGGCCGGCTCCTTCATCCTGGGTGGGATGAAGGGTGCCACCATTTTTTCTCCCGGCGAAGTTCGCCTGGACTTCAAGGCCCAGGATCGCCGGGCCTGGGTGGTGGACCGCAGGCTCTTCGACCGGGCTCTGGTGGAGCAGGCTCTGGAAGA
>DAWB01000161.1:398-8285 GCA_002505805.1 Methanosaeta sp. UBA80
GAGAGGAGCATCCTCTCCCTGGCCGACGGGGAGGAGATCTCAGCCGGGGTGGTGATCTCTGCTGAGGGGGTCTCGGCTCTCCTGGCCCGCCGGGCGGGCATAGCCGCCCCCCAGATCATCCTCTCCGGAGCCCAGGTGGAGGCAGCTTTTTCCGTAGAGGACCGGGAGAAGGTGGAGGTGCATTTGGGGGCAGCTCCCGGCCTCTTCGCCTGGGTTATTCCCCTGGGGGAAGAGCGGGCACGCATTGGCCTATGTGCTGTCGATCAAGGCTGCGAGAGGCTGAGGGCCTTCCTGAAGTCCGATCTGATCCGGCAGCGGCTGAAAGGAAGCCCCCTGGCCCTAAATGTGGGTGGACTGCCCTTTGGCCCGCCTGCAGCGACGGCAGTCGAAGGCCTGCTGGCTGTTGGGGACGCTGCCGGCCAGGTCAAGCCCACCTCAGGCGGCGGAATCTATCCCGGACTGGTGGCGGCGAAGATCGCCGGGGGCGTGGCGGCAGCGGCGGCCCTGGAAGGAGATGCATCTGCCGCGCGGCTCTCGGAGTACGACCGGCTCTGGCGGCAGGCGGTTGGAAGCGAGCTGGAGATAGGAATGAGGCTCTACCGCATGATGAATAAGATGAGCTTGGCCGAAAAGGATGAGCTGATAGGCTATATCGCCAGCCGGCCCGGGCTGATAAAAAGCATAGAGGATTACGGGGACATCGATCGGCCCAGTAAGCTCATGGCCCGAATGCTGCCCCACCTGGGCTGGGATGCCATCCGCCTGGCCAAGCTGCTGGGATATGCGCTGGGCTAATGTTCTATTCTATTGATTTCAGGTAAGGGACTCCACCCGGCTGTTGCCCATATCGTCCTCGGCCACCAGGAAGGTGTTGTCGAACTGCCCCTGCACGTCGCTGATATGGCTGATGGCAATGATCTGGGGAAAACGCTCCCCCAGGCTCCGGAGCATCTGGATCATCTTCTCCCGGTGNNCTGGCTGCCGAAGACCTCGTCCAAAATGAGAAACGAGTAGCTGCTCCCATCCGGTCCGAAGCGCATGAGGTACTCGCTGATGGCCACCCGGACGGAGACGGCGATCATATCCGTCTCCCCGCCGGAGTAGCGGGATATGGGATAGAATGTTCCCCCGTCCTCCACCTGGATGTTGAAGTCCTCATCGATCTTGATCAGGCTGTACTTGCCGGAGACCTCCTCCAGGATCTCTCCCGCCGTGCGGGCGATATCATTTTTGACCCGGATCAAAACCTGGTCCATGAAGCTGTTGATCAAAAGCCTGGTGGCATCCACCACCTCAGCCCTTCGGGCGGCCAGAGCAGCGCTCTTCTCCAGCTCCACCTTCCGCTCCGCATCCCGGAGCAGCCGATCCCTCTCTGCCAGGAGCACTCTCATCTGCACCTGCCTCTCGGAGAGGATCTTGGCTGCTCTTTCCAGCTCCGCCTTTGCCTCAGCCAGGGCGGCTCTGGCCTTCTCATGCTCCTCCGGGCGGTAGTAAAGGGATGTGATCTGCTGCTGGCAGCTTTTCATCTCTGCCTTCAGCTTTTCCATCGCCGCCAGGATGCCTTCCCGCCTCTCTCTGGCTTCGCTTTCTCCGGCCATGAGCAGAGCAATACTCTGTCTCTCGCGCTCAGCACTGGCAAGCTCCTTCTTCTCCCTAAAGAGGGACTCATATTCGACGGGATCGTAACCCAGGGTTTCCTGGGACTTATAGAGGGCCTGCAGAGCCTTTTCCAGCTCTGAGACATCCTGCTTTAGCTTTTCGCACCGCTGCCAGAGCGGCGGGATCTGTGCCGCCCTCTCACAGAGAGCCAGGAATCGGTCATGCACCGGCTTGAGGGAAAGAGCCTGACCTCTTGCCTCCAGAAAATCGGCTTCCTGAAATCCCAGGGCTTCCACCTGGGCCAGGAGCAGGCTTTTTTTATCCTTCAGCTCTGCCAGCTCCGCCTCTCCATCAGCAATCTCCTTCTCCTGTCCGGGCAGCTGCTGCAGGCGCAGAGAGAGAGCGGCATGCTCCTGAACCAGTCGGTTAAGGGCCTGCAACCGGGCCTCGGCCTCCTCCAGCCCGGCCGGATCGAATTTCGCCTGGCCCAGCTCCTCCAGCCCGGCGGCGATAGCATTTCTCTCCGCCTGGATCTCATCGATCTGCCGGGCCAGGCTGGCGATTGAAGCCTGCAAGGCGGCACGCCTGCTCTTCTCTGCATTTATTTGGTCGAAGGCAGATCTAAGATTGCTCCGCGACCCGGCCACGCCCTCCATCTTCTCCTTCTGAGACCCGATCTCCTCTTCCAGCCTCTTCATCTCTTCTCCGGCCTGGATCAGGCTGCACTCATACTTTCCAATCAGAAGATCACGCTGGCCCTCTAGCGGCCTCTCACAGGTGGGGCAGAGCCCCTCTTCTCCCAGGGCTTTGACCCTCTGGAGAGATCGCTCCGCCTCGCCCAGGGCCTTCTCCGCTGCCTTGTAGCTTCCTCTTGTCTCCGCCAAAATGCGGGACAGCTCGCTGTTCAGCTGATCCAGATCCCGATCTTGCTGTAGCAGCAGGACCTCTCTCGGCTCGATGTCTTTCAGCGCCTCCATCTCTGCTCGCGCCCGTTCCGCCTCGCTCTTGCGGCAGTCCAGCCGCTCCTCCAGGCCGCTCTCTCTGGCCTGAAGACCCTCTATCTCTTTCTGCTTCTCCTTTTCCCGGAGCAGATCTGCCAGACGATCCCTGCACAGGATCTCTTCCTCGCGGCAGCTGCTGATCTCCTCCCGCCTGGCTTTATCGCGGAGCAGATCGCCGCGCAGCCTGACCGCCCGGGCCAGCTTCTCCTCCACCGACTGCTCCCGGGACTGAGTTTGCCTGATATCGGATTGCAGATCCCTGTGCCTGTCCCTGGCCTTCTCCAGGGCGGCAAGCCTGCCCTCTAGCAGGATATACTCCTCCTCCTTGGAGATCAGTGTCTGTCTTTCTGCTGCGTCTTTTTCCAGATTTTGCAGATCGCTCTGGCTCTCCGCCAGAGCTTTTCTCTCCCCCTCTAAAGCAGCCCGGCGGGAGGCTATGCTCCGGGCCAGATCCTCGAATGCCGCTCTCCTGGGCTCCAGAGCCTCCAGCCGCTCCCTTACCTCGGCCAGCCTCTCCAGCAGGGGCCGGATCTCATAGAGCCTCTTCCGGGAGAGGTCTATGGCAGCAAGACGCCTCTCCTCTGCCTCGGCCCTCTCATCAAGTTCAGCCTGCCTTTTCTCCAGGCTGGCTTTCCTCTCCCGAAGCATCTCGTGACTTTGCATCTTCTCTCCCTGAAGATCAAGCTCCTTCTGCCTCTCTTCCAGACTTCGGGCCAGATCCGTTCGCTTTCTATCAGCCTCCTCCCGCCCTTTTTCCTCGGCCTGAATATGGAGAAGAACCTGTTTTAGCATGCGGGAGACATCCCCTATCTCCCCCAGCGCCCCTGATAGCCTGGCCATCTCCTCCTGGGCTGCCGCTCTATCCGCCTTGATCAGATCCAGAGCATGCTCCTTGATGTCCTCCAGGCCCAGAAGCTTGAGCAGATACTCCCTCTTGCCCATGGCCCCCTCCTTGAGCAGGTTGTCCAGGTCCTTCTGCCGGGCGTAAAAGGTCTTCATGAAATCCTGATAGCTGATCTTGAGGATCTCCTCCAGCTTGCTGTCCACCTCCCGGCTTCCCAGGGCAACCCTCTGCCCGTCCAGCTCCAGATATGCCTCCGGGGTATTGGTCTTTCCTTTCATCCCCCTGTAGATGACCAGTTCCTGCTTGCCCAATGAGATGGTGAGGGCCACATTCACAGGATCGGATTCTCTGGCACGGCAATTGCGGATGAAATCCCTTTTGATGGCAGAGGCACGGTTGCCGTAAAGGGCCCAGGCTATGGCCTCCACTATGGTGCTCTTGCCCGCCCCATTGCTGCCCACAATTCCGGTCAGACCATCGGAGAACTCTAGATCCGCCCGCCGGAACTTCTTAAAGTTCCTCAAGACAAGCCTGTTAAGATGCATCCAGCCCCTCTCTGTGACTGGCGGATACCGCCCGCTTGATGATCTGTGATCCGTAAGAGCAGACCTCGCCCTTGATCGCCGCGGCAATTCTGCCCCCGCCGGACTGCTGCTCTAAATAAAAAGAGAACTCCTCCTCCAGAGTCCTCCGGTCCACCTGCTTGCCTAAGTGCTCCTTTTCGTCCTCAAACTCAGGCCGGATCTTGAANNGGAGCCCAGACGACTGAGCCTGACCGGATCAAGGCTTCTGTAGGCCGCCCGGTTGACGTTCTTCAATGTGATGCGCACCATCATATCCCTGATATCATCCTCCCGGCACAGCTCCATCAGGCACTCGGCAACCTCCTGGGATTCCATACTGCTGCAATCAATGGCCGGATGATCTTTCATATATTCAGGCTGGACGGGAATGCTATCAACCTGGCCACTCTCCAGATANNCGGTCCCGAGCCTCGCCGAAGTTGAAGTAATCCACCGAGCCGCTGTACCAGGCGTTGCCCGAGATCTGAGCCTGGCCATGGAAATGACCCAGAGCAATGTAATCAAAATCGCTCTTAAGGAGGCTGTCCGGCAGCTTATGCTCTCCCACGCTCCTCATCCTGCGATTGGATAGCGACTCCACCAGGCCATGCATGACCAGAACATCTCTTCCGCGCTTCTCCATCTTCTGAAACTCGGCCAGATAGTCGCCCGGCTCCAGGCAGAATGGTATGCAATGAAAGCTGCGGTCCCCCACTTCGAATCTTTCGTATCTGTACTTCTGGGCTATATGAACATCTTTCAGACCCTCAAAGAGCCGGAAGGGGCTGGTCTGGGAGAAGCTCTTGGGGGCATCGTGGTTTCCGCTGATGATGATCACTGGTATGCCCGCATTTCTTAGATCTTGGAGCCCCCGCTGAAGGACAAACAAAGGCCAAATCTTGGGCCGGACATGATGGAATAAATCCCCGGCATGCACTACTGCATCCGGTTTCAATTTTATTATCTTCTTCACTGCCTGGTCGAATCCAGAATACACCTTTTCTTCTATAAGGTTCAGCCCACGTTCATCTAGCTTGCTGTAGCTGGAAAATCCTAGATGCGAATCGGACATGTGAACGATCTTCATGTGATACCATCAAATCCTATTGGCCTTTTGCCTCTTATTCTCGGAAAGGCCTAAAAACGCCTTTTCCAGCCAGGCTTTGCGGCAAATCTTCCTTTTCCAGACGGCGCAGATAATCCTCGTAGCGGTGGATGCGGGCGGGCACGGGGAAGGGAATGCTCAATGTGGAGACCACTGCCTCGCCCTTCTCCAGGGTCTGGNNATCCTGCTTGGCCGACTCCTCTAGCTGACGGCGGTCGTTTCTGTCTCCCAGGCCCATGACCACCAGGGTGTTGAACTGGGAGAGAAGCTGCTTGTCTATCAGCTTGGGCTGCTGGGTGATGGCGCACAGCCCCACCCCGAACTTGCGCCCCTCCCGGGCGATGCTCTCAAACCGGGCCGTGTTGCTGCCAGCTCCTAATACCCTCTGGGCTTCTTCGATGGTAATGAGGCATTTCTTGCGGCTCTCACCCTTTGCCAGATCCTTCTTGTATTCATCCAAGGTATAGCGGGCTATAACCGAAAGCAAGAACAACTCAGAGCGGTCGGTCATCCTGGGAATATCTACCAGGACAACCTTTCCTTTCTTTAAGTTGGCCAGGATGTTGGCTAGGCTGGATCTAATTTTAATATATCGGTTTTTATCAAGCTCGGTTTTGATCCTACGAACCAAGACTTTAACGGTGCTATCCCTGAAGCCCTCCTGCACCATGCGGAGCATGCCCTCAGGAGTTTGGATATCCTCCAGCCAGCTTCTTGGATCGAAGATCCTGGATATGGCCTCCAATGCCTCTCTCTGGGGCGACGACCACTCATAGAGCAGAGCGATATCCTCCGGGAATATCTCTCCCTCGGAGATGGCCAGCTCCTCCACTCCTGGATCGGAGGCGTTCTGCCGATCGGTGGAATAACAGGCCAAGCCGTCCCTGTATCTGCTGAGATGAGAGAGTCCTTTGTTCAGGTCCTTGCCTTTAAGATACTCCCCATGAGGATCGACTATGAGCAGGCCGAATTTGGCTTCACCCCGCATATACAGTCGCATGCAGGATGCGGCAAAGACCTTCATGAAATTGGACTTGCCACCTCCTGTAGTAGCGAATACACCCATATGATGATCCATGTCCTTGCTATGCAGAGCAACAGGAATATTCTCCACTAGCTGGCTTCCGTTTCTTAGGTATCCGACCTCTATGTCTCCCATAGCCTGGCTTAAAAAATTGAATTCCTCTCTCTCCGCTCTGGCTACAGGCGAGAATTTAGTGGGAAGAGTACGGGTCTTTTTAAATTCGCCATACTTGTTCACGCATCCCAGGGGTTCGGCCATAACCCGGTTAAATATCTGATC
Source organism: Methanosaeta sp. UBA80 (assembly GCA_002505805.1). GTDB lineage: Archaea > Halobacteriota > Methanosarcinia > Methanotrichales > Methanotrichaceae > Methanothrix. The sequence goes on from DAWB01000161.1 coordinate 6,814, forward strand.
TGAATCGAAGAAGTCAGTCCCCTTGATAGTAGTATCCCAATGGCCGTCATAGTTTGAACTGTGTTCAATGTTTAGGACTCTTGCTAGATAGGTCAAGCCTCGGTCTTTGATGGAAAAGATCTGTCCAACCTCAACCAGATCATCTTCGGGAAGATTGAAGGGTACTATGAAATGGTACTCAGATACGTTTTTGGAGACGATGCGATAGGTGGTTTCTCCCTTCTCCATCACCTTTCTCTCCAGCAGTCCGGCCCCGCCAGGGGGCTGATTTTGCATATCCTCTCCTGCCAATTGCTATCCCTCTATTTACTATCTTGATTTCATCTCCAGAAGGTCATGAAGATCCTGCATAAGCATCCTGATCTCAGAATGACTCATGCCGATCTCCATCAGCCTGGACATCAGCCTCTGCCTTGTCGCTGTCGCTTCATGATCCGTGATCCTGATATCCCGGTGGGCCCGGAAGAGAGCATGGGGATACCCCAGGCATTCGGCAGAGCAGGAGTGNNCTCATATAGGCTGGAGAGTCCACCCGAAAGGACAGATCGGTCTGGCCGCAGAAGCGGACCACATAGGTCCTGCCTCCCCATTTTCCCTGTCCGGCATCTACTTTCTTATCCTTCAAAGAGAGGTACCAGGCCTCTCCCGGTAAAGTGCTACTGCCAGCTAGAGCAGTGTGCTGGACGAAGGGAAGAGTTATCTCATCGCCCCAGGAGAGTGAGCTGGACTTGGCCACCGCCAGAAGGGCCACTTCTCTCTCCTGAGCTCGGGCGAAGATGGCATCCAGAACTCCTCGCATGGGCTCAAAGATTTCGAAGCTTCCATCATAGAGGATGATGTCACCCGGTCGAGCCTGGCCGATGGCATCATTTATGGCCAGATACTCTTGCATCTCCCGGTAGTAGGTAGAGAGGCGGTCTAAATCTGATTCTCTTAGATCGATTTCTTTCAGTCCGAAGTAGTGCTCCAGATAATGGTGGAAATTCGAGGGTTCGAAATTCGTCTTGCATAACCTGGAATCGGCAACAAAGAGATCGTCAAAGGTGATGGCTGTTCTCTGCCACTCTCTGCCCCGGTAGACCGCATATCCGGCTCGGATCAGGTTCACGCTTGCCGTCATCCAGCTATATAAGGAGGCATTAGAACCGTCCACGGCAAATATCTCCCCAGAGAACTCAGTCGATTGCACTGGCATAAAGTCGTCCTTTTTAACGCCTGTGCTTTCCATATATCGATCAACATCTACTAGATGGATGTGGTCGCGGATCAGTTCGGCAACCATTGATAAGCGTCTTTCTTCTCCCATTTCTCTAGTCCCTCAAATATGCCCTCTCACCCAAAAGTCTATGACCACATTGTGCCGTCGCGGCGCATAGCTTCTCACTATGCCCCGATGGAGCACCTCCGTCTCCGCCCCCAGGCTCTCCGCCGCTTTTCTTATCAGGGCCTCGTCCCGGTAGAGGTCGTCCTCA
>DAWB01000065.1 GCA_002505805.1 Methanosaeta sp. UBA80
TGTTAATCCGGAATGTCGGTTTAATCAATGTGATGTGTCTTCTGAGTAATCCAAACATTCCCATCGATATGGCTCATATAGGTCATTATTTCAAAATGAATCTCAAGCAGTTCGCAGAGGAGGGTGCTGCTGTAAAAAAAGAAGGTAAAAAATCGCATCTGTTAGTTAACTGGAACTCGCATCAGCGTTTCAGTCAACAGCTCGTACACCTTGGGTACGGTCGAGGCCTCTAAGCGCTCATCCGGTGAATGGACATTTTGCAGGGTGGGGCCCACTGAGATCATATCCATTCCAGGGTACTTTTCTCCAATCACGCTAGTCTCCAGCCCGGCGTGAACGGCTGCGACCTTCGGCTCTTGGCCGAATTTATCCTGATAGACCTGCTTCATCAATCTCAGTATTGGAGACTCTGGGTCAGGTGCCCAGCCAGAATAACTATCATGGATTGATGCGTTAGTACCGGCCAGCTCGAAGACACTCAGGATCATATTGCCTACGTCGTCTCTAGCCGAGTCAAGGGAGCTGCGGACGAGGAATCCAGCCCAAAACTGCCCATTTTCTGCCTTCAGGATACCCATGCTGGTAGAGGTTTCTACTAGCCCAGGAACTGCATCGCTCATCCTCAAGACGCCATTTGGACAGCTGTACACGGCACTTACCAGGTTTACGGCTGATTGTTCTCCCATTAGCTTTGCTGGAAGATCAGCATTCTCCACCGTTATAGCCAAGCTTGGCTCTGTGGTTGAAAGCTCCTTTTGAACAGTGGCTTCGAACTCCTGGACGTACTCAGCGAAGGAATCGGCCTCTGATTTTGGCACTACTACAACTGCTTCTGCTTCTCTGGGTATGGCGTTGTAACGATCTCCTCCGTTAAAGGAAGCAATCCTTAGGCCGAACAATCTTTGGGAAGTCCATAGCAGACGAGATAGGATCTTGGCTGCATTTCCTCTGCCCAGGTTTATGTCCATTCCGGAGTGGCCTCCCTTTAACCCTTTGATGGCGATTTTATATCCAGCCATCTGGGCAGGAGTCCTTTCCTCGGAATAATTATTCCTGGCATCGATATTAAGGCCCCCAGCACTGCCGATAGTAAACTCTCCCTCCGTCTCCGAATCTACGTTTATGTAAATATCACCCATTAGCAGATCTGAGTTAAGCCCCTGGATACCAGTAAAACCGTCTTCCTCGTTGACTGTGAAGAGTGCCTCTAGGGGACCGTGGACTAGGTTTTTATCTTCCAAAAGGGCCATGATAATGGCAACACCGATACCGTCATCAGCACCTAGAGTTGTACCATTGGCTTTTACCCATCCATCCTGTATATAGGCCTGAATGGGATCCGTCTGAAAGTCAAAGTCCTTGTCCGTGTCTTTCTGAGCTACCATGTCCATGTGAGATTGAAGAATCAACCCTTTCCGGTTCTCCATTCCTGAAGTGGCAGGCTTGCGAATAAGGACGTTGCCGACTTCATCTACAGTAGTCTTCAGACCCAAGTCTTTGCCAAAATCCGCCAGATAGGCGCTTATCTGCTCTTCTCCGTGGGAAGGACGTGGAACTTGAGTCAAATTATAAAAATTTTCCCAGACAGCCTTCGGCATAAGAAAATCTATCGCATCTCCCAAGGAGATTTTGGACGAATTATTATCATCCTCGGATGAATTTATGCTGGAGTCTATATTTGAAGCAAAGCACGAATTCATCATGGATATCAGGATTACCGCCACAATTAGCGATGCAAAACTCTGGTCTTGTATCATGATAGGTCAACTCTTTTAAGGCTGGTTCAATCAGGAAGTTTCTGCCATCTGACAGTAATCAGTGCTTGCTAGAGATTAAAGGTTTGCTGTTACCTCTCAAATCAGAGTGGGCCTATATGGCTTCCAGGAAAGCATCGGAAGAATGGGTGTTCTCCCTTGCTCCATGCGGATCTAATAAACCTGCCCCAGATTCTCCTCCAGATATCCGAACAACCGGTGCAGATAATATAGATCATAGCTCAGGTCGTGGTTCCTGTTAGGCATAATAAGCAGATCGAAGGGCCTGTCGGCATTGATGAAAGCCTCAACAAGCTGCATGGTCATGCAGGGATTGACATTGTCGTCAACATCGCCTGCAACAAGCAGCAGCTTTCCCTTTAGATTACCCGCCTTCAATGAAGTTATCTGCTCTGCATAATCAGAGGCATTAAGCCCCTCATACTTTTCGCCCCAGAATGCACCATAGAAGCGGCTATCATAGTCTCCCGCCGAGGCCACTCCCGCGTTATAGAAATCTGGATAATTGAGCAGAGCCTGCGCGGTCATGAACCCCCCCGCAGAGTGGCCGAACATCCCCACGCGATCTAGGTCCATGTAGGGACGGTCCTCAGAAAGCTCCTTTATGGCCTTAATGTGGTCATTCAGCCCTCCAGCATCGCCCAGATGCCCATAAGAGTCATCATGGAATGCCTTGGAGCGGAAGGGAGTGCCGGCCCCGTCCAGAGTGATCACTATGAATCCCAGCTCTGCGACTGCCTGAGCTCTCCAGAATATCTTATTGATCCAGGCCATATCAACAGGAAACGACTTGGCAGTGACAATGGTCCAGGGGCCTGGATAAACCGTCTCCACTATGGGATATTTTTTTGAGGTGTTGAAGCTTGCAGGCTTAAAGAGCAGGCCATACAGGTCGGTCTGGCCGTCCAGGGCCTTGACGGAAAATCTTTCTGGGGGCTTCCAGCCCATGTTTTTGAGTTTCTGGATATCGGCAGTCTCCAGATTTATGATAATGCTCCCGTTTCTATTCCTGATAACCGATACAGGAGGCTCTTCTACAGTGGAGTAGGTGTCCAAGAAAGCCGTCCCGGTGGGATCGACCACAACATTATGATCGGCGTCTTCTGGGGAGAGAAGCTGCAGGCCACTGCCATCCAGGCTGACGCAGTACAGATGCCGGTAGTAGGGATCTCGCCCTGGTTCCCTTCCCCCTGCCAGGAAATATATCTTTGAAGCGTTTTCATCCACAGAGAGCAGGAGTCTTACCGCCCAGGTGCCCGACGTTATGGGATTCTTCTGCCTGCCATCCCGATCATAGCGATATAGATGACCGTAGCCGTCCTTTTCTGAAAACCAGATCACATCTCCGCTCTTTAGGATCCGGATGTTGGGCTGGCTGGCATAATCGAGGTTCGCCTCGACGAAGGTACTGCCCCTCTCCTCCAGGATCTTTTCTGTCTTGCCGGTGACCGGATCGGTCTGGAGAAGCTGCAGGGCTTTCTCCCCCCTCTCAGCATAAAGGGAGTACATAGTCAGGCCGTCGTCGCTCCACCACTGCAGCACATCCTCTTCCGTATCCATAAGGGAGACCTCTGGCTGGGCGGGGCTCTGCACGGCTATGATCTTTTTTTGGGTGACATCGACTACCACCGGTTCGTACATTGGAAGGATCTCGTCTCCAGGCGTGGCAAACCTGTAGCTCCAGGGCCTGGGTCGGGTGTCATTGCCGGGAACGTACTGGAGCAGGTGCATCTCCGAGATATTTCTCTGATCCATCCTGAATGTGGCTATCCTGCTCGAATCTGGTGACCAGACGGCATAGGGCTTTGCTGTTTCATTGAGCCTGACCAGGGATACGGGATGTGAGACCGTCTCGGAGCGCTCGGCGTAGGCGTAATCCTTTGTCCCATTGAATGTGAGCTGAGTTTTCTCTCCCGTCTCAGACCTGACCCAGAGATTGTGGTCCCTGACGAAGGCTGCCAGATTGCCGTCTGGAGAGAGGGACTCTCCAGGTTCCGGCTGGGGCGGAGAAGGCGTCTCTATCAATTGGGCATCAGTGTTAATGAAGGTAAACTTCCATGACCGGTTAAAGGCTTCAAAACCTATCGTTTCTATGCTGTCCAATCCTTCAGAAGTGACTGTGATCTCAGAAAAGGGAAGGTGAGAAGCATCAACCGGCTCGCCAGTAGCGGAGGAAAGATCTGCAGCCAGCGACGTATGATTAAACGCCGGTACTTTGGACCTATTATGGATGTCGACCCGCATGAATTCCTGACCGTTTCTACTGTTCCTCAGATACC
>DAWB01000017.1:0-3077 GCA_002505805.1 Methanosaeta sp. UBA80
ATCCTTACTCCGGAATGTCGGGTATTTCATCGCTACCCAGAGAAAGTTCCTTCCTCAAAGAGGCATCAATCTTGGGCTCCCCGGAAAGATCCGGCAGAGATTCTGATAGCAGAAAGCCTGGAGCGAATAGGAACATAACCAGTACAATCAGGCTCATTGATGAAGCCAGGATGTAGAAGATCTTTTTCATTTGAAGTCGTCCAGTGGGCCTAATAACTTAGGCAGTTAAATCCTAATCTTTAAATCAACATTTATTTCATCCAGAAATTTCTTAAATCTGTCGGTTGGAATGATCCAGCTAAAATTCACCTCTGGCAGAAGGTGGATAAAGCTATTGACCCCTCCTGCAAAAGAATTCCGAACAAAATGGTGAGTTCTTCGTGGTCGATGGAGGATAGCCAACCCACCTACTCAGCCAAAAAGCCGGTAATGATGACAGCATAATGTTTGGATCGATCAAATCACTATCAATAAAGCTGTTTGCATCGTCNNCAAATTGAATCAAATCAACTTAATGATATCGTTTTTTGATTTTGCATCGATTCCGTTTCATTATCCTATTATTTCCGGAAACCAGCATCTATAGAGATATTCAGAGGAGCTAAACACATACATGACGGCAAATTACAATGTCACATCCCCAACCTTGCCTGCTGGGGCACGCTCACACCGGCCAGTACCTTTAGTCGGTAATCCTGTTGCAGGGTGGCTTTGAGCTTGCCGGAATAGACGCTTAGAGTGATCTCCTTGGTCCGGCCGTATCTGCCCTTGCTGATTACGACAGTATGCAATATGCCCAGCATATCCAGCTCGGCTATGAGATCGGTTATCCTTCGATGGGTCAGGTAGTCGGTCTCTACCAGAGGACAGAGCNNCTGTTTGTACATATTGTAGACCGCGCTGGTGGTTATGTTCCGAACTCCCTGCTCCTCTAGGAGGACAATGCTGTAAAGAACCAGCTTGGACTGGGTGGGAAGGGTCTTGATCACCTCTTCTACTCGATCCTGTTCAATCTTGTCACGGGCGGCTCGCACATGCTCCTCACTCACAACCACCGATCTGGACCTCTCGGCCAGCTCTCCGGATATGCGCAGGAGATCCAAGGCCTTGCGTGCGTCTCCATGCTCCTGAGCAGCGAATGCGGAGCAAAGAGGAATTACACTCTCCTGCAGAGCCCCTGGACTGAAGGATAGAGATGCTCTCTGCTCCAGGATATCCTTTATCTGTTCCGCATCGTAGGGCGGAAATATGATCTCATCCTCGCCCAGAGAGCTTTTTACTCTGGGGTCCAAAAACTCGGTGAACTTGAGGTCATTGCTTATGCCGATGATGCTCACCTTAGAGCGAATAAGGTCGGAGTTGACTCGGGAGAGATTATAGAGAATATCGTCTCCTTTTCTCACCAGCTTGTCCACCTCGTCCAGCATTATTACCACTACCTTCTTCTCTTCATCCAGGGCGTTTCTGAACTCAGAATAGACCTGATCCGTGGGCCAGCCGGTCATGGGAATTTCTTTATCGAAATGCCTGGCCAGATGGGCCAGAATTCGATACTGGGTATCTACGACCTCACAGTTGATATAGATCACCGAGCATTTTCTGTCCTCGGTTCCTGCTTCTTCCAATTCTTTGCCCACGTACTTTGCCACTGCTGTTTTGCCTGTTCCCGTTTTTCCGTAGATTAGGACATTGGAAGGGGTTTCCCCTCTCAAGGCAGGAACCAGGATTGAGGCTAGGCCGTTGATCTGCTCTTCTCTATGAGGCAAATTGCTGGGTGTATAAGTAGGACGAAGCACATCTCTGGATTGAAATATTCCCCCCTGTGTCAGTAAATCCGCAAATAACCCTCTGGAAATAGATACCAAGTTGATTCCCCTCGAACAGGTTTCCTTGGCCTTGGTGGATATTAAGAGTTATGGTAAACACCCCTTGTCTTCCAATGGAGACCGCCTCCTACCCTATGATTTCCAATGGAGTAGAAATAAAGGGCAAACAATATATATTTTAAAATAATAAATGGCCCTAATCGGAGTACGATTTATTCATATATAAACCTTTTTGACTGCAGGCTGCAGGCAGAGAAATGGATCGAAGAGGTATCATCTCAATCACGACTAGTATGTTTTTGAGACAAATACGAAAAGGCCGGTCAAGCCAAATCAAGATCTTCAGATAATCGGTTTAGGTACTATGACTGCATTCTGCTATCTCTATGTCCTCCGCGAGCTTATGCCATCAGTACAGAGTTAAGCTGCGAACTCTAAGAATAGTCTGTCTGGCCGGGCAGCATTAAAAGGCTTTTTGCCCTCTAAAAGAAGCCTGGCCAGAAGCTTAGATCAGATGATATTGGTCAAAGTTTGTAGCGGCTGGAAAGCTAGAAAATTCATCCCACCGGCACGGTCTCGAGCTGGCTGGCTACATTCCAGATCAAGGTTCTGGTATGCAGAGGAATATTGGGGTCATTGCTGATCTCGTCCAATATAGATATAGCGGAAGCGGCTTTCACTGCTTCGCTGACGTTCTGATCCATGAGAATTGATTTTACGCTCTCTGCAGAGCGCCTGATATTTCTTGGTACTGCATCATCGCTCATGATGCGCTCTAACACCTCAACGCATTGCTTAAGGACGTTTTCTGCTGTCATATAATCACCACATGTCTCCCAGGAAAAAGGTTTAATGTCGATGTATGCTAATTGCTTGGTTTGAGATGATATGGTTGTTGTATTTAAACGTATGTGGTGGTAGGTGATATCCCTTGCAAGAGGATGAGGTTTTAGCCAAGATAACCAAGCTCCTGGAACGGGGATGTACCATGCTGGCATCCCATCATGATTGCGGAGCCCCTCTCTTTCGCTGCCAGGGCGATATAGTCTGCCCTGTCTGCTCATTTGAGGATGAATCAGTCTCTGCAATGAGAAGGCCAGCGTCAGAAGCAGTCTCGGGCGAAGAGGAGAGAAGGCAAGATCTCAGTCGCGCACAATTGATGCAAATCCATGAGACGCCCTCGCGCCGGGGCATAAAAAAGGATCGATCAGATCGGTCCGCAGAGAAAGTAGAGCCTGACCAATCTGCAGA
>DAWB01000017.1:3153-12847 GCA_002505805.1 Methanosaeta sp. UBA80
AGTAGAGCCTGACCAATCTGCAGAGATAGGTCAATCGGACCGATCCAGGGAAGGATATACATCCATCCAGGATGAAGTTCAATTTCATTCTGTCGAGAATGACCTTCGATCTGCTCTCCTCTTCCGCTTGCATGAGCTTACCGCTTCATTGAGAGCTGAGCAGGACCTGGATAAGCTAAAGCGGCTCTTGGATTGCTTGGAAGCATTGCTCAGGGTACTGAAATCTCTGGCAGAATAGTCTTCAGGTGCTACTAATGATATCGGTCTCTCTAGCAGTCAATTGAAGCCGCTTCGTTTTCCACTGGAAATAATGGGGTTGTGCTATGCTGATCAAGAAATCCTGCCTATCGGGCATCTTCCAGATCTTATTCGCCCTATTCATTGCCTCTTTGTGTATGTCCGGCTGTCTGGAAAAGGCAACCGGCCCCATGCAGGAGCGCGCCTCAGAGCTTTCTGATCAGCTCCCGGATTCCAGATTGCAGATGGATTATGATGTGGAATTGAGCCGCGATCTGTTCCGGCTGCAGGGCGGTCTTCTCCTGCCCGGGGCAGCCAATCTGGGATATATCCTGCTCAACGCCAGCCTCCAGAAGGAGGAAAGCCCAATTTTTTGCACCAAATATCTGCTTATGCAGATCGAACCCAACCGCGAGTATGGCTTTGAGATCTGCAGGAATTGCCGTCTTGAATCTGGGGAATATGATTGCATCCTGAAGGCAGAGGCTCCTCAGGGAATCATGGCTGAAGAGGTCAGAAAGGTTAGACTGGAGGGATCCGGAGACAGGCAAGCGGGATGGTCTATAGACCAGGAGACGGCATTCTGGCGGATGATTGAGGAGTATGAGAGAGAGGCAGATGTGAGAAAGGCAGGTTTGGGTGATGGAAATGAGTGGGAGGGAGATGTAAGGGAGAGAGGTATAGGAGAGATAGATGTGGGAGAGGGAGATGAGAGAGAGGAGATTGAGGGGGGTGAGAATGAGAATTATGATGATGAGAAGATGGAAGGGGAGGCCGCAGGAGAAGAGGGCGGGATACAAGAAGGTGTGAGTGGAGGAGATGATGAAAAAGCGGATGGTGTCGTAAAGGAAAGCCTCGGGGAGCCCTCTTATTCAGAAAGCAGTTCAATAGCTCTTTTTTCAGGATACGGGGCCAGGGACGATGAGGATGGGATATCTTCTCATGAGGAAAGCTTGGTGGGGAGCAAATCTTCCCGGAAGTATCATCGTCCTGACTGCCGCTTTGCCCAGAAGATCAAGCCGGAGAACCTGATCAGCTTCTCCGGAGTTGAGGATGCCAGGAGAGAAGGTTATCTTCCCTGCAAGGTCTGCAATCCTTAGAGGTCTCCGATCAAAAGGCAGGAGAGCTCGGAGAGTATTGGAGGTGATAGTGTATCGGAAAGCTCAATTCTCTCTTGCTCATAGCCGAGGCTCGATAGGAGGGCTATCTTCCGGTGCAGCCCATGGGACTCAAGATAACTGCAGAGCGACTTGAGATCAGTCTCCTCGTCCGTGAGCAGGAAGACGGTCTTTCCCCGCTGCAGCTCAAAGGCTATGGCAGCAGAATCCAGCCTCCGGCCATGCACGGTGATGGGAACCACCAATAGTTCGCTTATCTTGAGCCGGGCACAGGCTACCTGCAGGCTGGATATGCCGGGGATGACCTCGCCTTTCAGATATCCCAGGCCGGAGAGCATGGGATCTCCTGTGCTCAGTACCACGGCATCCTCCGGCAGTTGATGCAGTTTCTTGTAGTCATCTATGACCTTGACGGCACATGCCGATCCTATATGCTTTCTTACCAGATCTATAGCCCTCTCCGATCCATAGATCAGCCTGGCGCGGCCTACGGCTATTGCAGCCTGTTCGGTGAGCATATGCGGGCCGGCGCCCACACCTACGATGATCATTCCTCAACTGCCTCCTCTTCGATCAGATCCTATTTCTTCGATATTTTGAGATATAATTCAGTCAATGAGGTCTTATCTTGCCGGTATATCTGCTATTCATATCCTGCTGCATATCGGCCATTCGTATCCTGCGGTATATTGGCCATTCGTATCCTGCGGTATATCGGCCATNNGGGCCGGCGCCCACGCCTACGATGATCATTCCTCAACTGCCTCCTCTTCGATCAGATCCTCTTTCTCCGATATTTTTTCGATATAATTCATTCAATGAGGCGGTATCCTGCTGCATATCGGCCATTAGCATCCTAGGGCACATCACCATTCGTATCTTAGGGCACATCGGCCAGTATGCTCCCATCCCGGCCCAGGAGAACAATGCGGGTCCTGGGCAGCCTCTCTTTGGCCATCTTCAGCGCTCTGATGATGTTGCTGTGCTGCGGCTCATTCTCTGCCATCTCTGCCACGGTATTGTAGCCGGTATTCTCCAGCAGCCCCGGCCAGGCCCATTTCAGTATCAGAGCAGGCAGGCCGCAGAGGATGCTCTCCTGATCCTGGCCGAAGTCCAGCCGGTCCAGCTGGCTTCCCATGAGCACCNNGTTCCAGGGCTCCACAAATCCGGTTGAGCCCAGTATGGATAGGCCTCCCACTATTCCCAGACGGGGATTGAGGGTCTGCCCGGCCAGCTCCTCTCCTCTGGGCACAGTCAGCTCGATCCTGGCACCGGACAGTCCCGTCTCCTGCAGTGCCTGGGAGACTGCCAGCATGATCTGCTTTCTGGCGGATGGGCTTATGGCTGGCCTGCCCACCTCGTCGCACAGTCCCCGGCCAACGATTTTGCCAATGCCCTTCCCGGCCACAAGGGCCGTCTCTCCAGCCGGTCGGGCCGATGCGGCGATCTCAAGACCGGCAGTGACATCGAATTTGTGGTCTCCTCCATCCTTTATAGCCAGGCAGAATCCTCTATCAGCAACCACAGGAAGAGATACGCATATGCCGACCGGAGTTGTGACCTCAATGCTTTTCACCGTCTCCTTCAAGGAGAGTACGGCTGCTTTGCAGGCTGCAGCAGCGGTGGTTCCTGTGGTCAGGCCCCGCCGGCAGAGCAGGCCGCTGGAGAGAATGGCCCATCTGCCGCTCTTTATCTTCTCTCTGGCCTCTGGATCGGAAGAGAGATGCAGCCAGGAGGCGGGTATGGCAAATCCAGTGACCGGGTCTGTCTCGGGGCCCACCGACGGATCAGAGTCTATTACTGGTTGTGAATCCGTGATCGGATCTCTGGCAGTGACCGGATCTCTGGCAGGATTCATGATCCGATCAGATCTTGTCTCTGGCATAGGTGTTTATGATCTCATTTATGGCTGCAACTGCGATGGGGGTTCCGCCGCGAGTTCCCTCCGTGGTGATGGAGGGAACGGGCAATCCCCTCAGCCGCTCCTTGCTCTCGGCGGCATTGACAAAGCCCACCGGAACTCCTATAACCATCCTGGGAAGGGCTTTGTCTTCTTCTATGAGCTGGCATAAGGTGAGGAGAGCGGATGGGGCATTTCCTATCACTACTATGGAGCCAGCCAGTTTCTCCTGCAAAGCCATGATTCCGGCTGAGGTGCGGGTCACGCCCAGCTTCTGGGCAATGTCGTCCCCCTGGCCAATTATGGGCTGGATAGGGCTTTCATGCCCTCTTTTGAGCACTCCTGCCTCCACCATCTTGATGTCCACAAAGATGGGAGCATGCTTCGCCAGGGCCGCCAGGCCGGCCTGCTCCGGATGGTTATGAAACCTGATGATCTCGGCTATGCTAGGATCTCCGGTGGCTATGACGCACCTCTGCGTGATGCGGTCCTGCAGATCGCGGTCTCCCACCATCTGGGAGATTAGCTCCCGGCTCTTTTTGCTTATCTCCATGGCTTCAGGGGTGACGGCCCCTATATCCGTATAACCTTCCATTATGCCTTTGGTCATGGTCATTCCGCTCGAATCCTTTTCTAGTAGCTGTACTTGTTCTCGTATCCTCTCCTGGCGATTATTCTACCGTCCCGGATATAGGAGCTATGGGAGGCCAGGATCAGGGTGAATCGGAATCCTGAAGGCCGGGCATCAAGAAGATCGGCGGCGGTGAGGACTATGGCGCTTTCTCCGGCCCGGTCCACATCCCTGGCCAGGGCGACGGGCAGGCCTGGGCGGACTGCTTCCAGAATGGGGGCTATCTCCTCGGCTTTGAGATTGTAGACCACCACTGCAAATCCGGATCTTGCCAAGAGAGAAGCTTTTTCCGGCTCCCTGCCTGAGGATAGCAGGGTGAAGTCTCCCACCAGCGGCGCTCCGGCCCGGGCGGCAACACAGGAGAAGGCGCTTACTCCAGGGGAGATATGGATCGGTTTGGCCGCCCGGTCCAGTATCCTCCAGCCGGAGGAGAAGATGGAGGGATCTCCCCCGGTGAGTATGGCCGCCCGGCCGCCTCGATCTGCCACCGCGGATGCCTCGTCGTATCGAGCTGCCATCCTCTCTGGCCAGGGACCATTATGGGTCACCTTCCGGGCGGCGGTGACTCCATTGATCGATCTCAGGTATCTTTCCGCTCCGAGCACCTTTTCCGAGCCTGCCAGGATGCTGCTGGCCTCCTGAGTGAGATTGCTGGCCCTGCCCGGCCCGATTCCCACCAAATTTATGGCTGCCTTCCCGCTGGCCGGTCCCCGAAAGGTCCCCTGTCCCAGGAGGATGACCAGGGTGGTCATATTGATGCTCTCTCTCAACTCCTCCTCTTCCACCAGCCTGTCTGAGCTGGTGAAGACAATCTCCTCTCCGGGCCGGCCTATATTCCTGGCCAGCAGAGCCTCTCTGCTACCGCAGATCTCTAAGGCCTTAAGCAGTTGCCAGTCTCGCTTCCTGCTTTTGGGATTGTATAGAGCAATGGGCAGTCTCATCTCTGCAGCCAGGCGCAGCCGTGCCTCGATCTCTGGCCAGGGGGTGAGAAGGTCGCTGANNCGGCAGGAGGCGGCGGTGAAGGCTGTAACCGCTGGCACAATCTTCACATCGGAAGGCCTCTCGGCCATCTCCAGGCCCAGTCCGGCCATGCCGTAGACATTGGGGTCCCCGCTGCTGACCAAAGCTACCGAGCCTTCCTCAAGCAGATCCAGGGCCATTCGAACGCGGTCAACCTCCCGTCCCATGCCACTGGAAAATACCCTCTTTCCCGGCAGGAGGTCTTTGATCAGCTCCAGATATGGCCGGTAGCCGACTACGAATTCAGAGGAAATGATTGCTTCTATTGCAGCGGAGGTTCGGAGCTCGGGCGATCCCGGCCCTATGCCCACTATGGAGAGTCTGTTGCCGTTGGCAGGATTGCCGTCTTGTTCACTCTCCGATGGCAATTGTAACCCTCCCGTAAGCCTTTTTGGCAGCGATGAGCCGCCTGGCCAGGGCTAGGACGGCCGGCTCGGCTACCCCGATCAGTCCCAGATCCCGGGCTCGCGATGGGCTTGTAGTCGCCTGGGCGTTCAGGACCTTTGAAGGAAGGCAGATAAGCTCCTTGCCCAGAATTCCTGCCGCCTTCTGCATTCCCTCTTCTTCTCTTTTCAGATCGGCAGTAGCCAGTACGGCTATATCATCCCGGCTTTTTCCTGCTTCTTTTAGAGCCTGGTCCACGGCTGATAGCACCTCTTCTGCTGCCACACCTCTTCGGGCACCTATACCCAGCACCAGGCCTCTTAATTTAAGCACTGCCACATCCTGGTCGACCATAACAATCTTAGGCCCCCTGAGCCTCAGCACCGGTACATCTTCATTCAGGAAAGCCAGGTTGATGGCTTTGCTGGACTCAGGATTGCAGATGGCCCCCCCCAGCCGCTCCGCCATCTCCTCCAGGCAGGGCCGGCCGGAGGAGTCGGTAGCTGTGGTGATGGCGGGATAAAGGCCCAGGCGAGAGCAGAGAAGGCGAGCCAGTTGATTGGCTCCATGATGCCCTCCAACCACCGGCACGGCGCAGGAGAGAGCAGAGTCGACCGCCACCACGGGGGTATCCCGCCATTTGTTTTTGAGCAGGGGGCAGATGATGCGCACCACTATGCCCACGGCCATAACCGCAATGACCGCCTCAAATCTCTCCAAGATCTCTTCTATCCCATCCTTATGATAGATGACGATCTTGGGACAGCAGCTCTCCTCTAGTGCCTGGCAGATCCTGGCCCCCTTCTCCATATCTCGGGGGAATACCAGGACGGCTAACGATCTCGGTATAGATGAGACCTCCGAAATCCGGTCCTGTTGACCACCCCTCCTACCAATATGAGAGCACTCCTCTCCAGGCCCGCCGCTTGCACCTTATCTGCAATGTCATCGATTGTGCCCCGCAGCACCATCTCATCCGGCCAGGAGGCGTGGTAGACCACGGCTACCGGGGTGTCCCCCGGTCGGTCCAGGCTCTCCATGACCTGCCGGATCTTATGTGTGCCCAGGAAGACCGCCAGGGTGGTGTTGTGGCGGCTGAGGGCGGCAAGCTCGTCCTTTTCCAGGGTGGTCCCGGCCGGCCTGGTCACAATCAGAGACTCGGAGACGCCTTTTAATGTGAGCTGGGTCTTGAGAGCGGCGGCGGAGGCGAAGAGGGAGGAGACGCCGGGCACAACCTCCATCTCCACTCCCTCTTCTTCCAGGGGCCTCATCTGCTCGAGGATTGCTCCATAAAGGGAGGGGTCGCCGCTGTGCAGCCGGACCACCTTCTTTCCTTTTCTTAGGGCGGCCAGGATGCGGGATTGGGTCTCCTCCAGGGAGAGGCCGTTGCTGTCGAGGGCCTCTGCCTTCAGGTCATGCAGCAGGGCGGGATTGACCAGAGACCCGGCATAGATCACCAGGTCCGCCTCCGAGAGCAGCCTCTTGCCCTTGACTGTTATCAGCTCCGGATCTCCCGGCCCGGCTCCCACGAAGTAGAGCTTCTTGCTCATCAGCTTCTGCGCCTCCTGGCCAGGAGTACTGAGAAATAGTCGCTCTTCTCGGGAAGAGTGCCGCGGATGATCTCCTCTTCCGGGGTGAAGAGCATCCGGCCCAGAACGAACTCCTCAAATCCCCTCTCTTGCAACTCCTCGGCCAGCTTTCTGGGCCGGGTGGCTTTGATGCGGATAACTGTGTCCATGGGCGAGCCATCGGATACCATGAAGGAGCCCTCCAGAGGAGCGGGAAAGCGTGAAGCCAGGGCGGGGACCACGCCTACACCGGGAATGGTCTGGATCTCAATTCCCTGGTAATTGTCCCGGATCATCCTTTCCAGGTGGCTGAAGGTGGAGAAGGTGTTAACATCCCCGATGCAGGCGAAGGCGGCGCTTGCCGAGGATGCAGCTTCGGCCACTATGGCTGCGTTCTTCTTCCAGATCCTCTCCAGCTCCTCCTGGTCATGGATCATGGGAAAGTCCAGCAGCTCCGGCTGGCAGTAGGGACGGACGAGGTCTGACGCCATCCCGCCGGGCACGAAGACTCTGCTGCAGCTTCTCAGGGCAGCGGCCGCCTTGAGGGTGAGCAAATCCGGGTCGCCTGGTCCCAGGCTGATTCCTATCAGCATTTTCCTATCACCATGAAGATGGGGTTGGCAGGCTTTAAAGCAATATCCCCGGCCAGTTCATAGCCCCTTGCTATATTAATCTGGATCAGCTCCTGGAATATGCCCACCTCTTTCATCATCTCTGCCACATGGGCGGCTATGCCTATCCTGGCCAGGTGGGCCACAATAATGCATTCGCTTTGAGATTTCTTCAGTAGAACGGGCAAGAAATCGTCTATGCCACGGGTTCCGCCAATGAAGCATCTATCCACATCAGGCAGGCCGGGGATGACATCTGCTGCCTCTCCTAAAAGGAACCGTCCCAGGGGAATCCTGGATCTGGATATCCGCACTGCCTCTTCTCTACGGTCAATGCCATATATTCTGTCGGTATAGCGGGAGGCTGCAAGAGATACCGCTCCCGATCCACAGCCTATGTCCAGAAAAGTCTGGCTCGGCTGGATGTCCAGCTTGCCCATGGCAACGTAAATATTCTCTTTTTGGGTTGCTGTGCCCGGAAGCTTCATGCCTGTGGGAAATGATCGAGCTGAGATAAAAGGTTAATCCAAGCAAGGTTGCTAAAACTAAAGTAAACTAAGGAGATTAAACTCATCTGGCTACTTCATCCCGTTCATAATTTTAATATTAGTGAGAAAATATAACTTCGATAAGAGCACACCTATCCAGATGGATCACTCAGTTAAGTCAAGCTTCATGCGATATTATGGATGCAGGTACAGGTTGATTTGATTACTGCTAGCACTGTTGGCCACGTAATCAGGCATTTCATCCCACTTGCCGGAGTATTCAGCTCTTATGCGATATTTGCCTCCATCATCCAAATAGGTCGCAAAAATACCGGCCGCATCTGTGATGCCGCTATCTATTAAATTGCTGTCTTGCCAGATAGTAACATAGGCATCTTGAAGTGGTGCATTGCTATCTTTATCATATGCGAAGATAGAAAATTTGGCGGCAGCCGCGGGATGAAATGCAACTGTTAACAAGATTAATATGCCCAACAACGCAATATATGCTCTCATAATCTCCTCCATGTAAAACTTCTGTTTTTATTTGGCCTTAATTCTATTTAAGAATTTCTGTTTCTGTTGTTTATGTGGATTCAGAAATTATTTTTTTTGTCCAATTAGGACAGATTGCTCTGGATCTAAAATTTAGCGAGTTTGTTTTAACTGTAAAAACCATGCAACTGACTGAGATCCCATGAATCGAATGGATGTGATAGATTTCAGGATTGAACCAAACAGCTCGAAATCGAAATTGAAAAGATTTATATATCAATAATGATCATATTATAAAGAAAGTTGATGGGATGGACGAACTCATGCTCCTCAGGAAAAATTGCTTATTCATAGCCGGAAAGAGGACATTCATATTATTTAAAAATTGGATATTAATCCTCTTTTTAGTTTCAATAATCTCCCTAATTATAATGGAAGATGGGCATGGTGAATGTATACCTTATAGTCTCATTGGGTGTAGAGAAGAAGACGAGAATGCTCCTGCAAGTGAAGTTGCTTTTGAATATCCAGGGCATTTTTTTCCCAATTATAAAACTGTTAGGTATACTATTAAACTTGCAAATAGTGTAAAAGACGGCACAACCGGGGAATTATTTATCTATTCTCCAAAATTAAGCATTCCAGGCAATCCCGATTTGAATATACTTCTATGGAATGGTGACACTATAAGCAGAGATCATAAGATGGAATTCCAAGTAGATTTTTTAAAAGATGTATCTACCAATATGATTCTCGGCAATTTGAGTAATAAATTATTTATTGAAGAAGAGACGTATGAATTTGAAGGTCCATATATGATTTTCAACATCGGAAGGGTAATAATAAAACCAACAGATGATGGTCGCTATATTGATAGAATCATTGTGGACACGCGTGCAAATGAGACTATCCATTTTGGCATGGAACTTGTAAACCGAAAAACAGGAGATCCAATTCGATTTGAACAAACAAGAACTTATAGGCTGGAAGCCTACAACCATGAATTTACTGAATTAGCTTGGGTTCCTAGTCGGGAAGCTGAACCTAAGGAAATTGAATATTTTGAAGGTGACATAACATATGAAGTTCGCCTAATTCCATCTAAATAACCTTGTAGATAAATGGCGCGAGTTATAATCATGAATTGGCTTCGATTTTGTCTTATAAGTCTATTGGCTTCTTCAATTGCCGGCGCAAATGTTGGCCTTTCATCCGAGGGTGCTTCCGAGCCTCTTCCCTCCG
>DAWB01000243.1:0-199 GCA_002505805.1 Methanosaeta sp. UBA80
GGTCATCTTCTCGTCGCCGATCTTCCTCTCCTCAACTAGGCCTGCCTTGCCCAGGTCCTTTTCCGTCAGATCATGGATGCTGGTCACAACCCTTCCGCTCGTGGCTCGCGCCAGCTTCTCCATATCGCTCTTCTTGACCCGGCGCACGGTATAGATGCCGTCCTTGGCCAGGAAGTGCTGGGCCAGGTCGTCGATGCCC
>DAWB01000243.1:300-8678 GCA_002505805.1 Methanosaeta sp. UBA80
ACCTTCTTGGGCATATTGGGGTGCAGCCGGTCCTTGTCTATGACCATGCCGTGCACCAGCTCGGAGTCGGTGATGCCACCGCCCACCTTCTTCTCCACGGTAATGTTGTCTGTGTCCACAGAGCCGTCATCATCCACCACAGCCTCTACAGCCTGAACCGCCAGGCTGGCCAGCTGGTCTCGTGCCGTGCCGGAGCCCTTGCCGGTCATGGAGGTTATGGCGATCTTCTTGAGAAATTCCGTATCCTTAACCGAGACATCCGTGGCGATGGTCTTCAGAATCTCCAGGGATTTGTCCGATGCCGCTCTGTAGCCGGCAGCGATGACCGTGGGATGGATCTCCTGATCCAGAAGGCCCTCGGCCTGCTTGAGCAGCTCTCCGGCCAGTACCACTGCGGTGGTGGTGCCGTCTCCCACCTCAGCATCCTGGGTCTTGGCGNNGGCGATCTCCACCATCATCTTGGCCGCGGGGTGCTCTATGTCCATCTCCTTAAGAATAGTGACGCCGTCGTTGGTTATGACCACATCGCCCAGGGTATCGACCATCATCTTGTCCATGCCCTTGGGCCCCAGGGTGGTCCGGACCGCTCCGGCCACGGCCTTGGCGGCCATGATGTTCGATTTCTGTGCTTCCCGGCCAGCCGTTCTCTGGCTGCCTTCCTTGAGAATTAGTACTGGTGTTCCACCAAATTGTCCTGCTGCCATTCTATTTCCTCCAAATAGGATTAAATCAAAGCGAGATATCCGGTGTTTGAACTTCTATATAAAGGCGGCGGGCATTTCAAGGAGAGGCTACTCCCAAATAGGACGGCCTAGGCCCTTGATCCGTTGGAGGCCTTCTCCTGGCGGATCATGTACTGGAGAACCAGAAGGACCAGTATGTTTCCCGCCAGTCCCAGCAGGGCCAAAAACTGCACTCTGTAGAAGAGGAAGACCTGCACCAGGAATATCTGCACCAGCACTGCTCCCTTGAAAAGCTCATAAGATTGCAGCCGGCTGGCGGCCATGCGTATGGCGGCGGCGCCGACCAGGGCGGCGGCCAGGCTGGCGGAGAAGAGCCCCGCCAGGTCAAAGAAGTTTATGGAGGGGAATATGTCGTCCAGAGCCACATCCCAGTGGAATTTGGCATAGAGCAGGAGCAGTCCTAAAGCTATAGCCGAAACGGACTGCAAAACGAAGAAAGCGATCATGGCCTTGACAAACCAGGGCCTTTTGATCAGCCGGATGTAGATCAACCTGCTCTTGTACTTGACCCTGGTGTAGAAGTCGGGTCGGGGCACAGGCACGGAATCGGTGGAGTGGAGAAGCTCCTGCAGGGAATAAACCAGCGGATCGTTGGGAGGAAGGTCCTGCAGCAGCTTCAGGGCCCGCCTTCTCTCCCGGTGGTCCAGGTCCTCCAGGACCACCTCCTTGGCCAGCTCCAGGACATTGACCAGCTTCTCCTGATCGCTGAGAGTGGTTTTATTGACCAGAACCTCTACCAGGAGGTAGAGCAAAACGAAGACCAGATAGATCAAGGCCACTGTGGGCTCATAGAAGTAGTCGTTGTCGCCGGTGATGAACTTGCCCAGCTCGTCGATAAAGGCCCCGAATCCGAAGCCTCCCAAAACCGCCACGATGTAGTAAGCGGACTTGTTGATGAAGGCCAGGGCAATGACCAGGGCGACCATCATCAGCACCCCGCCCAAAAGGACATGGGCGATGTGAAGATCGCCGGGGCTGAGGGAGGGATAGCCGGTGAGGGCTAAGAAGAAGCGGATGGCTAAGACGGAGAAGACGGCGGTGACCAGGAAGAGCTCCAGAAGGGTGGAAGCTTCCTGGTTTCTCATGAGGTGGCGGTTGAAGAGCTTCATGGGGAGAGGATCCTTTGTGGATGGGGAGTGATGGATTGGTGAGAGATAAAAGCTCTTCTGGCAGGCTAATCTCAATGCATTTAACATGCTCCCAAATTTTTATCTTCATATCAGCATAGATGTGCATCAACATATATCAAAAATGCAAATGTTTTTCTCATGGTGCAGGCATGAGCGCAATCAAAGATGAGGTCCAATGAGAAATGAAATCATTTCCCTCTCGATTATCCTGATGCTGTTGATCTCACCAATAGCTTTGGCCGCGCCCGGAGAAGCCAATGGCACTGTGACCTATGTGGTGGATGGTGATACCATCTATGTCCAGATCCAGGGCTACGACACCAGGATTGGTAATATCACAGTGCGGCTAGCGGATATTGATAGCCCCGAAATGAACACTGTCAAGGGGCCCTCCTGCAAGCAGTTTGCTCAACTTCAATTGAACGGCAGCTCAGTCACATTGGACCTAGATGATAAGACTGGTAAAGATGGCAGTGGACGTTGGGTGGCGGTTTTATATCGCAAAGAGCAAGATGGTACTTTGGTCAACTTTAACAAGATGATCGTCGACTCCGGGTATGCGTGCATCTGCGATTATCTGAATAACGAATTCGATCCTCTCGCATGGTGGATTGATGCCGATTTTGCAGAGGCCTGTAGATTGGAAATGCCTGACAATAGGAGGATCAACTGCACTGATGTTAAATGTAGCAATAATAAATGTTTCGATGGTCCGGTTGTCGGGAATGAGGCAACTGGCAAATATCATTATCCTTGCTGTCCTCGGGCTAAGGAGATGGATAGATCAAATGCGATCTGGTTTATCAGCTCAGAGGATGCTCGGAGCCGAGGATATGTGCCCTGCAATGTGTGTTGCTATCTATAGCTATAAATCGATCATGCATTTCTGATTCAGTCGCCTTTTCGCCATATCCGCACTAGGGCAAAAGCCCCCACCAGATTGATGATCAGTATGAGCACCACCCCCACAATTCTCTTCCACCCCTCCCCCAGCCCCGGCCTTCCCAGATCCAACGCCACATCCCCATTCACCGTCACCGGCCACTCCTTCTCCCCCGCCCTCAGGGCATATGCCCCGCGGGAGAGGCCCCAGAAGATGCACTGCCCGGCGCTGCCCTCAGCCAGCCTCTCCTCCCCCTGCCACAGGGCAAGATCCTCCGGCGCGCCGCTGACGGCAAGCCGGAAGCTTTCCGCCACGGGCATTTCCTTGCCGTTTCCCGTGAGGCCGGCGGAGATGTTCAGTAGAGAGAGCAGGGTTGGTGCTATGTCTGTCTCTGACCAGCTGCCGCCCAGATTAAGCTCCTCCACCCCCGGCCCCAGGAAGACCAGGGGCACCCTCCGGGCCTCCAGCCTATCTGCATACTTTTCCGCCGAGTGTCCTCCTTTGCCCTCCCGGTTGGGAAAGACCATGCCGTGATCGGCGGTGACCACCAGCAGCACATGCTTCTTCCGGCAGGTCTCAGCCAGCTTTCCCAGCGGCTCATCCAGGGCGGCGACGGTCTCTCGATAGCCCTCCGCTCCCAGCTCGTGCCCGGCGCTGTCCGTCCCTCCGGCATTGACCAGCATGATGAATTTGCGGCCGGAGAGATTGCCCACCAAATCCGCCGCCGCATCCAGGGCCCAGGCATTATAATTGATATATGCAAGAGTTCCCTGCTCTCCGGTATACCGGCCAAATCTGTCCCGCCACTTCTGTAGAATGGGGGAGAGGCTGGCTGCCGCACCGGCCCGAAATCCCGGTATGGGCTCCGCCCCATGCAGGGAGTTGTCGTCCAGATAGAGAACCGCGTCCATCTCCTGCAAGACTGGCATGGCATCTCCCCTCTGCAGCAGCCCCAGGCAGAGATAGCCCTCCTCCCTCGCCGCATCGAATACCGTTTTCCCCGGATGCCCTGGGTCGACATCAGCCCTTCCGGTGATTAGAACGCTGTGGCTCTGGGTGGTTTCAGGAACAGGCACCTGAACATCCACCACGCGCGTCGCGCCGCCGCTGAGGTTGAAGAGCACTGCACCTTCCAGAGGCGAGCCGTCCAGGGCATAGGCCCGGTGCTCAGGATAAATATAGGATGAGCCGAGGCCATCCACCACCAGCAGGACGAGGCCGGAAGGCTCTCTGATGGGCTCGGACTCCATATTGGCGGCCCGGCCCGCTTCAGATGTTATAAACGCCAGCAACAAGAAAAGGAGGAGAAGGATCGTCCCGGTTATCTTTGTGTTTTCATGACAGCGTTTATGCTCTTGCTTCTCTCTCCAAAACTCTTTCACATTTTTAAGCTCAATTTCCTAGCTTGTACCCATTCCCATATAAATATTTCTAAAAATTTAAGAAGTTACGAATAGGATGATCAATATTCCAGGACCCTATGCCTCCGCCTCAGGAATCTCAATTAATATAAAACAGAAAAAAAGAGAGAAGATGGCCGCGCATCTGAGATACTCAGAGATACTCAGAAGTCGGTCATAACCCGGTACTGGTCTATCTCCGTCTGCTGGAGGCCCGCCAGGAACTGCTCGGCCATGTCGCGAATGTCCTTGGAGCGGGTGATGGCCCGGCCCACTACCAGTATGTCCGCACCTGCGGCCAGAGCCGCCGCTTCAGTATCCACCCGGATGCCTCCCGCCACGGCTACCAGAAGCCTGCGGCCCTCTTTGGCCAGAGCCTTGATCGCCGGTATGTTCTGCCAGGCGTGAGCGCTCTTCTCCATATCGATGGCCCGGTGCAGCTCCACCACATCGGGCAGCACCTCCAGGCTTTTAAGAACTGCCAGGGGATCAGTCACATTGAGCATATCGATGATGGAGTAGATTCCCGTCTTCCGGGCCTCCCGGATGGACAGCTCCAGGGTCTTCTTGGGAGCCAGGCCGGATATGACCACGGCATCGGCTGTTGAGTCCGCTGCCAGACGCACCTCCAGGTTGCCCGTGTCCAGGGTATTGAGGTCCAGTATGACAAAAGCCCCGGGGCGAATGGCCCGGATCTCCTTGACCACATTTATGCCCAGCATCTTGACCAGGGGGGTTCCCACCTCGATCAGTATATGGTCGCTCTCCGGCAGAGCGGCCAGCACCCGGCGCACCTCGGCCACGTCCACCAGATCGAAGGCCACCTGAAGATAGGGCGGATCCCATAGCCGGGTCACCCGGAATCCCATGATGGGGTGGGTGGAGCGGTCCTTCTCGTATAGCATCAGATCCACATCCGGGAAGCCGGCCATCGCCCTCTCTATAGCCAGCTTTGTCGCCCCGTAGTTGTAGCGGTAGATGGCATCGTAATCCCTGGCCTGGGGATGGATGAATACGGATACGATGACCAGTAGCTCCTCGGCCTTATCTTTGGGAATCACCCCTTCCGCCACCGCATCGGCTACAGCCTTGGCCACAGCCATCTGAGCCGGACCGAATATCTGGGCCGCCTGCTCCATATTCTTTACTGTCACTTTGGGTACGATCAGCGTGGACGGCTTGGGCGGCAGATTGGGCCGGATGACACCCAGGAGGGGGGTATGCCCTGCTGAAAGCTGCGTCAGTCCGGAGGCAAAGGCCGTGGCCACCGGTCCCTCCTTATCTCCGATGATCAGATCGATATGAGCAATCTCAGGCTCCTTTCCTATGAGAGCCTCTCCTACCAAAAACAAAAAGATTCACCTCTGGGGGAGGTTGAGCAATCTCTCTATTTTAATCCTTTTGCTTTTCCCCTCAATCAGATGATCTGCCAGTAGATGAGCGGAGCCAGAACGAGCAGGGTCAGGCCGGTAGCCAGCCTCATCCCCACACGGTGGTTTTTGCGGAAGGAGTCAACCTGCTCCGGACTCATTCCCAGAGCGATTGCCCCGCCCAGGAGAAGAATGGGCAGTACGACGCCGAGGTTGAAGAAGAAGAGATAGATCGAGCCCGCCAGATAGCTCTGGGTGGAGAGTAGGTCGAGTATCGCGAGGTAGATGGCTCCGACGCAAGGTGCTTTTACCAGGGAGAAGAGGGCCCCGATCAAAAAGTATGAGCTGTATCGCCCTCCTTTCACCCCGGACTGGAAGTAGGGCATAATCCAGTCGGTGCGGAAGATGGAAGGCCGGCCCGCCTTCAGGCGCAGGCCGTCCCAGATCTGTGAGAGGCCGGCCAGAAGGAGAAAGAGGGTCAGAATATAGCGAAAGGCGTCCGCTATGGCTTTCGTCTCCAGCAGCCGCTGCATGCCCAGGCCGAAGAGAAAGTACATGGTGAATATCCCCGCGGAGAAGAAAGCCACCATCAGTACCAGATCCCGCCTCTTTCCCGATGTGGAGAGCACCGATGCCGCTAAAAAGACCAGAATCCCCAGCAGGCAGGGATTGAATCCCGCCACCAGCCCCGCCCCCAAAACCGCGGATATGCTGTATGCGGAGATCTGCTCGAGGTCGATCTCCGAGTGCGAGATGGCTTGGGCCGCGCTCCCGCTCTGGTTTTCCGGATGGCTGGGAAGGCCGATGGAGGGCGGGACGGGAGGACTCTGATTGGCCAGAGCGTTTCGGATGAGCCTCTCCAGCCGGGCATCGTCTTTCTCATAATCCCGGTAGTCTATCACATGACTGCCGATGATGATGGATGGGACATCCCTGGAGCCATACTGCTTGATGATGCGGTGCCCCTCATCGGAATAATAGTAATAACTGGTGATGTTAAGGGATATATCCTGCCCCACCTTCTCCAGGACTCTCTCCGCCGCAGCGCATTTGGTGCAGCCGGGTGAGTCTATGAAGAGAACCTCAGCTCCGCTGCCCCCTTCTGCCAGCCCAGAGCAGGGGAAAGCTGCACCATATAGAAGGATAAGTGCCAGGGCCAGGCGGGCGGCAAGAGTGAGGTTTATGATGCGCATCAGCTACCTAAGATACGGAAGAAGTATAAAATCCCCATGATGCGTCTTTGGCGAGAATGTCCGGGAGATGGACTGAAAATGCCATCCTCCCCGGACTCTCATTTCATCCTACTATATTCTACTCTATAGTGTCATAAACCAAGGTCGGCTCCTCACCCTCGGAAGACTCGCTGGAGAAGAATGCCACCGAGGCGTCGTCCTCCGCCACTAAAACGATGGAGTAGGGGCAGCCTTCGGTGCAGGTCTCTACTGCCTTCTTGATTATGTCAGTCACATCGATGGTGTAGCTCTTTTCCTGGCTGATATCAATAGTCTGGGATGAGACGCTGTTATCGTAATCCTCTTTATCGGACCAGGTGGCTGCATCAAATGTCGCGCCATGCAGGAAGTAAGCGGTGATCTTGCCCGGCCTTTCCACCTGGGCGGCATCGACGGTCAGTGTCGCGGAATCTATCTGTTCCGGGTCAAATACACCCTGCGAGCCCAATATGTTGATTATGCTCAGGTAAACCTCTTTGGCTGGCTCTCCTCCCACCGAGGTGGCCCAGAGCAGATCGTTATCTGAAAAGCTCTGACTGGCATTTGCCGCATCCATATAGGTATCTACATCCATCTCGGCGGTGAAGCTCCCTGCTCCGGCTGTGGCTGCCAGCAGCAGAAAGATGCTGATAAGTGATTGCAAATATCTCAATTGAATTCCTCCACGAGGGCTAAATCTATTCGAACAAATAAAAAGGCTTGCGATCATATGTACCTTATGTAAGCCCGACCAGGGACATATAATGAATCAGTTTAAATCCTCCCTGCAATTACGTTAGATTTATTAACCTCACTGCAGCTTGAGGGAAGGTGAATCTCCTGAGAAATATGGTCTATTGCATACTGTTGGCTGCCTTGCTCGTATCCTCCCTGGCAGATGGAGCGACGCTGCAGGTGAGCTCCGATCTGCAGTCGGCAATCGATGCCGCCTCCAGCGGCGATACTCTTGAGGTTGCGTCCGGCCTCTACGATAAAATTACAGTGGAAAAGAGCCTTACCCTTATGGGAAATGGTGCCGTCATCCGGGCCGGCGGCAGGGACGCATGCATCGCCATCAGCGCAGATAACGTGACCATCTCCGGCTTTCTGGTTGAGAAGGGATTTTATGGAATAAAGCTGGACCATGTCAGGGGCTGCAATATAAGCAACAACACCGTCATTTATTGCGCCCAGCCGGGCATAGCTCTGCTTTATTCGGATAAAAATATCATCAGCGGCAACAATGCCAGCTTCAACGGCATAGTGGGAGAGGGCTGGTACGGCATATACCTCTCCNNGGCATAAACCTCTTTCCTTCCTGCTGCAACAATACCATCACCGGAAACAGGCTGCAGGGGAATATGTACGGACTTTATATGTTCCGGGATTGCGAGGGGAATGTCATTCAGAACAACGATATGTCCGAGAACACCAACTCCGGCCTGGATCTGCGCTTCAACTGCACCGGAAATATGATCGCAAACAACAGCATTGAGAATAATGCTGTGGCCGGCATCACCCTCATGGAGGCCTCGAGCGGCAATATCATCACCGGAAATGAGATAAATTACAATAGGCGCTACGGACTGCAGATTCAGAGCCGCTCCGAGGGCAATACAGTGGCCTTCAACAACATCTCCG
>DAWB01000243.1:8733-16879 GCA_002505805.1 Methanosaeta sp. UBA80
AACATATGGAATAGACAATACCCTCTGGGCGGAAACCTCTGGAGCGATTACAGCGGCCAGGACGAGATGAAGGGCCCCGGCCAGGATATGCCCGGCCAGGATGGATTTGGGGATGAGCCCTATAGAGTCAGCCCGACCTCTGTGGACAGATATCCCATTATGGGCGNNAGCATAAACATCATGGTCGATCTTCAGTCGCGCTATCCTCTGCTGCAGGTTGTAGCCCGCGCTTATCAGAATTCAAAAGAGGCCCAGGGTTACTGCCGGCTGGTGGTATCGGACGGGCTATATCAGGGCTCGTTTTCCACGGCGCTATTGCAGCCGGGATCATACGATATAGTTCTGCAAGCAAAGGACCAGAGAGGCAATGAGCTTCAAGAGAGTCTGGGCCGGGTCGAGGTAGCTGCCAGAAGCGGCTTTGCCTCATAGAAATTTATATTATCATCTTATGCATATCAAATGGGGAGAGTATGAAGCATTTGAGATCATATCCGCGCTCCTTTTCGTGGGGAGCGGTTGGTGTAGCCCTATTGGCGCTATTGGTGCTGGCAAATGGAGCGTATGCAGGAGAAGCCTATTGCGAGGCCTGCCAGGGGGGCGGCGGCTGGGATCCCATGGCCAAGTTGGATGAGATCGGCAATCCCGATGCTGGAGAGGCAGAGACGGTCATGGCGGGCCTGAACACGGCTCAGAAGAATCGGGTGGGCATCTGGAACAAGCCCCTCTCGGGATTTGAGGGATCCAATACATCCGCTGATAAATCCGCAAATACGTCCGCTCCAAGCACGGTCAAAGCCAGCCAGAGCCCGTTGGTAGAGAAAGCCTCCACCAAGACGGCAGAAGAAAACCAGGTCATTGTCCGGAGCGAGAGGGCAAAGAGCATGATTGCGCCCCTGGAAGAGGCGGCTAGCGGGACCATTTACCTCGATATCAGCGAGAACTCCACAGAGCACATCCCCGGCTCTATTGTCATCCCCTATACCCAGTTTTTAAACGATACCGCGGTGCTTAGCGCTGATGAGCTGGCGGCCCTTCTGGGCGAAGCTGGAATATCCCGCGAGGATGCAGTGATCGTATATGGTGAATGCATGCCCTGCGGCGGTGGGCCTGCGCCGGCCACCTTCATCTACTGGATCCTGAGATCATTGGGACATGATAATGTGAAGGTTTTAGATGGGATGGTCGAGGACTGGGCTGCGGCGGGACTGCCCACTTCCACTGATGCAGGGATTCTGCCGGCCAAAGCCTTTGTGCCCCGTGTGAGCTCCAATTTCTCGGCAGAGTACAGCTACGTGGAAAGCGGCCAGGCTCAGATAGTGGACGCCAGGAGCATAGGAGAATTCGCAACCTCCTCCATTCCCGGAGCGATCAATATACCCTATGAGAGCGTGATATCAGGCAATAGGCTCAGAGACGAATCCAGGCTGGAGCGGATCTTCGGCATACTGGATAGAGAGCAGCCGGTGGTGGTCTTCACCAATACCGGCCTAAAGGCATCCGTGGTCTGGTATGCCCTGGAGCTTTTAGGCTATGATTCCAGGCTCTACTCCTATGAGAACTACTGGATCAACCAGCAGACGCTCAATCAGGAAGCATCTCTGAACTCCTCGGAATGAAAAGGATGCTTTTGCCGCCAAGAGAGAGAGCAGAGAAAGCCTTTGTCCTCCTCCTGCTGCTGGCGGGGGTGATGGCAGGAGCCATATCCTTGAGCATAGCGGCGTCTCCCGCGGGCATAGGCGATACATCCTCGGCCTGGCAGAGCCTGCCTGATAAAGAGCCTGGGCTTCTGCAATTGAACATATCCAATCCTTCCGAGGCCAGAGCAACGGAAGGGTGGAGGGAGATAGAATTCGATAAAGGAGCCAGAAGGGCAGAGCTTCTGACTCCCCTGCAAGCCGTCCATGAATACAAAATTATTCTAGATATAAGCCCGGAGCCCGCCGAGTACATACCGGGAGCCATAAGCATTCCCTACACCGACTTTCTCTGGAACGGCACTCTCAAGACTGCTCTGGAGATGGCAGAGATCCTGGGAGAGGCAGGCATCAGCCAGGACGATTCTGTGCTCATCTACGGGGAGTGCCAGCCATGCGGCGGAGGGCCATCGGCAGCCACCTATGTCTATTGGATCATGAAATACCTCGGCCACAGCAATGTGAGCCTTCTGGACGGGGGAATGGACGACTGGGTGAAGGCAGGAGAGCCTACGGCAGCGGCAGCGCAGCATCTTCTTCCTGTCAACTATACTCCCTGCTTAAAGGAAGATCTTCTGTCATCGTATTCCTTTGTAAAAAGCGGTGGGGCACAGATCATAGATGCCCGGGGAGCGGCAGAATTTGAGGCGGGATCGATCCCCTCCGGCATAAACATCCCCTATGACCTGGTTTTAGAAGGAAAGAGGATAAAGGATGACGCCTCCCTGGGCAGTCTATTCTCATCCCTGGATAAAGGCAGGCCGGTGGTGGTCTACACCAATACCGGGGTGAAAGCATCCATGATCTGGCTGGCTCTGACATTGCTGGACTATGATGCCTCAATATACTCCTGGAGGGATTGGCAGGCCAATTCGGCCCCTGATATTCCAGGGAAGACGGAAGGAAAATAGCGGTGGCTGCTACCGGCAGATATAAGAGCACTGGAATTAATAATTGCAGTTAGTGAACTCCCGGTCCATCGCCTGTCTTATTCTGCTGGCAGCTCTTCTGAGCCTTGCGGCCAGCTTTCCGGTGCAAGACGCTCTGGAGAAGAACAAGGCCAGCATCTGGTTTGAGAAAGAGTATAGAAGCTACTTCAATTCCAGCGAGGATGACGGCCGCCCCCCGGTGATCATGGGGGTGAGCGTCAGTCCCTCTTCCTTGAAGATCGGATCGCCCAGAGCGGAGATCAATGCCTATGTTCATGATGAGGCGGGAATTGAAACAGTCTATGCCGAGGTAGGCAATCGCATGAACCTCATGCTCGACCTGGATCGAGACGGAAGGTTCACCGGATATTGCGGCTCCAATCTGCCGCCGGCAAATTACAGGGTCACCATAATCGCAGTGGATCGATCGGGCAATGCTGCCAAGGAAGAATCGAGCACTCTCACCATCAGAGACCCCAATGATCTAAACGGCAACGGCATAGAGGACAGCCTGGAGGAGCAGGGCGACAAAGAGCAGAAAGTGATAGTCCTTCACGAGGACAATGCCAGCCGCTCCGCCTCCACGTCCAATGAATTCAGACTTCTCCCCATATCCGCATTGACTGTGCCATCAGACAGGCTGGAAAAGATCGCCAGCAGTGAGGGAGTAAAGGCCATCTACAAGGATCAAAAGCTGAAGGTTCTGGCGCAGCCGGAAGAGAAAACCGATTCAGAAGTTGTATCATCTCCTCCGAGGAGGATCGATGATCCCAGAGGTTATAAGGGCTATACGGGGAAGGGAGTCAATGTGGCCCTCATCGATACCGGTGCGGACGAGGGTCATGAGGCGCTCTCTGGCCGGATCCTGGCCTTCAAGGACTTTGTGAACAACCAGACCGAGGCCTATGACGACAATGGCCACGGCACCCACTGTGCCAGCCTGATTGGGGGAGCTGAGGGCATGGGCGTAGCCCCGGATACGGGGCTGGTGGTGATCAAGGTCATGGACCGGGATGGGGCTTGCTATACCTCCGATGCCCTCAAGGCTCTGGAATGGTGTCTGGAAAACAAGGACATCTACAAAATTCGGGTCATATCCTTTTCCGTAGGCGGCGAGGGACCATCCGGGGGCTCTTCTCTTCTGGATGAGGCCTGCAACAGGATGGTGCAAGAGGGCCTTATCATGTGCGTGGCAGCCGGAAACTCCGGACCGGGAGAGGCATCCATTGTGGTGCCGGGAGAGGCGGAGAATGTGATCACCGTGGGCGCTGTGGACGATTCCGGAGACATCTTCGAGCTGTCATCCCGCGGTCCCACGACCGGCGGCGAGGTCAAGCCCGATCTGGTCACCATGGGCGTGGATATAGTCTCCGCACTGGCCGGCTCTAAAAGCGATCAAAGCTCTGTGAGCGGTACATCCATGGCCGTCCCCCTGGTCTCAGGCGGCGTTGCCCTGCTGCTGGAGGCGGAGGAGAGCCTTTTCCCTTCCGATGTGAAGAGGATTCTGCTGAAGACGGCGGACGATCTGGGAGCATCAGGCAGGGACAATACCTTCGGATATGGCGCTCTCAATCTGACTGCAGCTCTGCAGAGCCTGGATAGAGGTCGGTCAAATCTTTACACCCCGGCTCTGGGAAAGGTCGAGCTGAACCGGGAAGAGGCGGCGGTGGGCGAGCCGGTCATGATCGAGGCAGAGGGAAAAGGTGAGGTTAGAAGCATCAATGCCAATATCATCGGCCCGGACAGAGACATGGAGATACCCATGGATGACTTCGATGGAAACGGAGTATTCTCCGCCCGCTGGGAGACCAGCTTTTGGACGCCGGGAGAATATCAGATAAAGGTAGATCTTCTAGGAGCTTTCGGAGAGCTGGACGAAAAATCTCTCCCTTTCCGGCTGCTGGAGAAGGGGTGAGGCTGGTTTGCCTGTAGATGGCCATTCTCCCTGGCAGGAGATATCCCGCCTGGGAAAAAAGCTGATCCAGACCGGCCTTACCAGCTCCAGATTTGGAAATATCAGCCTGCTGAATGGAGATAAGATCTTTATAACCTGCACCGGTAGCATGCTGGATGAGCTGGATGAAGATGGCGTGGTGAATGTGGATTTGAGAGGCTCCTGCCCCGAGGATGCCATAGCCAGCAGCGAGATCTGCGTCCACCGAGCGGTCTACCAAGCCACATCCCATCAAGCCATCGTTCATACTCATTCCCCTTATGCCGTTGCGGCATCTCTTCTGGAAACCAGGGAGGTCTTGCCACTGGACAGCGAGGGCAGGATTTTCCTGGGTCCCATGCCCATTGTTGCCGGCGGCATGGGAAGCAATGCTCTGGCAATAGCGGTATCCTCCGCCCTGCAGGATCATAAAGCCTGTATTGCTCGCGGCCATGGTGTCTTTGCCGCCGGTAGCAGCCTGAAAGAAGCATATGAGGCGGCGGCTATGGCGGAGCATAGCGCTCAGATAGGTTATCTGGTGAAATCCTATTGCTGCGAAGCCTTAAGGACGGAAAAGGAATAATAATATATTGACAGCTATTTTGCACCCTCGCAGTCTGTCGAAAATGGGGGGAAAAATTTATATCTTTACCATTTCTTCATTAATTAGAGCGGGTAATCCTAGTTTTTGAAATCCACACTGAACCCCCACTCTCCTACCCGCTCACTTAAAAAATTAATAAAATATGCTCCTCTTTGGTGCGCCGTCCTTCTTCCCATCGGCTGTCAAAAGATCTATTAATGCTCAGGTCGGAAGGCGCTCCATGAGTTCTTCTCTGGAGGTAGGAAGGATCATGGGCATACCCGTGCGCATGCACTGGACCATAATTTTTATCGTCCTTTTCATTGCCTGGAGCTTTGCCAACACCAGCCAGTCCACGAGCAGCATAATTTATGGCTTTGGCGGCATTGAGCCGGCCGAGGTGAGGTGGTTCTTCTCACTTCTTCTGGCCCTGATCCTCTTCGCCTGCGTGGCCCTGCATGAGCTGGGACACTCCTATATCGCCCTCAGAAACGGCATAGGCATCAAGAGCATAACTCTCTATTTCTTCGGTGGGGTGGCGGCCATGGAGGAGATTCCCAGGAATCCAAGCCTGGAGCTTAAGATGGCCTTTGCCGGACCTGCCGTAAGCGGCATATTGGGCCTCGCATTCTGGCTGGCTGGAAGGGAGATCGTCTCTTATCTCGGCATCAGCCATCCTTTGAGCATAATGCTAAGCAACCTGGGGCTGATGAACCTCATTCTCATGGCCTTCAATCTCCTGCCTGCCTTTCCCATGGACGGGGGTAGGCTTCTCCGGGCCTGGTTTGCATTTCACATGCCCTATGTCAAAGCCACCCGCCGGGCTTCGGATATAGGAAAGATATTCGCGACGGTGATGTTTCTGCTGGGGCTGGCCTCCCTCAATTTCATGCTCCTCTTTGTGGCTTTCTTCGTCTATGTGGGTGCCAGTGAGGAGGAGAAGGCCACGGAGATCAGCATCAGCCTGGAAGGCATAACAGTGCGGGATATCATGTCCTCCCCGGTAGAGAGCGTTCCTCCTGATATGACTTTGGATGAACTGAAGGAGCTTATGTTTCGGGATAAGCACCGGGGCTATCCGGTGATGGAGAGCGGAAAGCTGCGGGGAATGGTAACCATCACCGATCTGCAGAAGGTCGCCCCAGAGAAGCGTGCCGGGACCCGGGTGGGCGAGGTGATGGCAAGAGAGTTATATCTGATAGCACCCGAGGATGAGGCTGCTACAGCCATGAAGACCATGAATGAACTGCAAATCCGCCGTCTGCCGGTGATGGATGGGGGAGGGCTGGTGGGCATTTTATCCAGGGAGGACCTGGTGAGAGCCATTGAGCTGTGCCGGGAGCGGGTGCATTAAGAGGTAATCGATTTGGAAAACACAACGGAAACGGTCAGAGAGGAGGCCACGCCTGCGGTAGAGCTTATCCAGCCGGCGGAGCAGTCAGGCGCCGAGTCCCATGAGATCGTCATTGTAGGTACAGCTCATGTCTCGGAGAAGAGCGTTCAGGAGGTGGTGGGCAAAATTGAGCAGCTGCGGCCGGATATAGTGGCTGTGGAGCTGTGCCTGGCCCGCTACCGGGCCATCACCGGGCAGGAGGAGGAGAGGGAGATCAAGATCAGCGAGCTTCTCAGTGGCGGCAAGCTCTATCTTCTTCTGGTGCAGTGGTTCCTGGCCTACATTCAGCGAAAGATGGGCGAGGAGATGGGAGTCAAGCCAGGCTCGGAGATGCTGGCGGCCATTGAGGCAGCCAAAAAATCGGGAGCCAGGGTGGCACTGGTAGACAGGGACATCAGCATCACCATTCAGCGCTTCTGGTCGGCCATGAGCCTGCTGGACAAGGTCAGACTGGTCTGGTCCCTGCTTCCCGCTGCTTTTGGCCGGGGAGAGGATGAGGAGATCGATATAGATAGCATCACCCAGGATGATATCGTCAGCCAGATGATCTCCGAATTCCGTAAGATCTCTCCCGGCGCCGCCAATGTGCTGGTGGACGAGCGCGATGCCTTCCTGGCGCGGAATTTGTACCTTCTCTCCAAACAGGGGCGGGTGCTGGCAGTGGTGGGAGCGGGGCACCGCGAGGGCATAACCAGGCACCTCGAGCACCCGGAAAAGATCCCGGCTATGGAGAGGCTCAATGAGAAACCCGGCAGCAAGATCACCCTGGTCAAGGTATTGGGTGTGGTCTTCAGCCTGCTCATACTGGCCACAATCGCCCTGGTTCTTATTACCGCTCAGTCCAGCGAGAGCATGCTGGAAGCGCTCTTGATCTGGTTTGTATTCACCGGGGGGCTTTCCGCTTTGGGCGTGCTGCTGGCCAGGGGCCATCCGCTCTCTGCTCTCACTGCTCTGATGGTGGCCTGGATGACCACTCTCAATCCCTTCGTAGCCGCTGGCTGGTTTGCAGGGATGGTGGAAGCCTGGAAGATCAAGCCCACGGTCAAAGATCTCAAGAGTCTGGCCTCTGCGGACAGCTTCTCTCAGATGCTGGAAAACCGCCTTTTCAAGGTCATTTGGGTGGCCGCTCTATCCAACCTGGGGGCTATGGCCGGGACTTTTGCGGGCATATATCTCATATGGAAGACCATGGGGCTGGACATCGAGGCCCTGCTACAGCAGATCCTGGCATCGGTCTTTTAGCTCTACAATTTTGTCCCGTCCAGGGCCTTTTGCAGCAGCAGAGAGAGGAGGACAAAGACCACAACACCCAGGACCAGGCTCCTGATCAGACCCATCCGTCCCGTGCCCAGCATCACCACAAAGACGTAGCAGATCCAGGGCGGGGTGAAGAGAAGAAGACCCCTGGCGTACTCCTGCACAGTCTGGCTTCCTCCCTCCGCGGATATAACCAGAAAGCTGAAGATGGTCAGCAAAGGCAGGGTAGTTATAAAGGCGGAGAGAATACCTCTGCCCTGACTGGCAAAATAGGCGGTAAGGGCGGTCACACTGCCTCCTATGAGAAAGTAGATAGCCAGGCGCAGCCCAAAGCTCTCCAGATACGACTGCCATGCC
>DAWB01000243.1:16964-23182 GCA_002505805.1 Methanosaeta sp. UBA80
TCATAATGCAGCTATCACTATTACGTATCTTCTCCTTTATTAAGCTTTAGGTTAGAAAACCGCATTTAACATTTTATAAAAGATAATAAAATTAAGATTTTCTTATAGCCTCTTCCACATCTTCCATATTTGCATCGGTTTTGATGCCCAGTCCATAAAAATGGGTACGTGAGGCCTGAAATCCGCGAGATATCAACCTCTCCAGGACCAGATCGATCCTGCCCGGGGTCAGCGATAGTCGCTCGCAGATACTATGATGATCGTAGTACATGGGAGCGTCTATCTCACCGGAGCATGCGGTAAGGATCTTCTCCGCCCGGCGGCTCAGATTGGATGTGCTCAGGGCTTTGTTGATCGCCGGACCATCCTGCACTTTGCCCAGCCATAATGGTCCGGCCAGACTGGTCTTGCCGGAGCAGTGGCTGCATACTCCTGAGGCCTTTGCCTCATTGAGGAGAGTAAAGCTGCCGCACACCGAACAATGCTCGACGTATCCCATTTTTTGCAGGCATCTGTCGGCGAGCTTTGCCCCTTTGTCGACCTTGAGATAGATCCTCACATAATGATCTGTGACATGCGTTAAGAGCGGCTTCATGCTCTTGTCCAGGCGGGCCAGCTCTCTCGCCGCCAGGCCCAGCAGAATTCGCGCACCCATCTCCCGGTGATAGGGAGTTCGCAGGGGTGTGGCCAGATATTTTCGAATTCCGCTCATGAGATGAGCCCCGCAGAGAGGGGCGGTGTCGGTGGCGGTGACGAAAAGGTACTCCAGAGCAGACCGGCTGGCGGCGGGGAGATAGGATGATGGCGAGCCGAAGGGATCCAGATCAACCGCCTGGAAGTGCCTCTCATGCAGAAGAACATTGGCATTGCGGCAGGTGACTGTGGCAGAGATGGAGTTCCTATCCAGGTTCTTTTCCATCAGCCGGCAGGCCTCTGGGCTGATATCATTGAGGCTGACTTCCCCCACCTCCGCCTCTTTGGCCACCCGCATGCCCCGGATGCCGCTGGCAGCCAGAGCATCCAGATATTGGGATATTCCCAGGCTCCTGGTCATGGCTACATTGATATCTCTGTTGAGAGCCATCCTGGGATTGTAGAAGGCTCCTTCTGTCTCGAAGGTGACAGCGCCCTCTGTTATCAGGTTCATGTCTGCTTAAAAGGCCCTAGAGAGAATTTAATTCTTGCCGCAGGGAGGCCTTCTGCCACTGCAGAAAAAAATGCGGCAAATGATGTGAAGGAGTAGCTTTGGCTGGCCTAAAGCTTGATCTCCTTCTGGAAGGGCGGCGCGCTGGGATCAAAGCTATCATGAAGAGATGAGTCGGACCATTTGGGAGGCGAGCTGGGGGTTTTGCGGGATATCACCACCACTCCATCCGCCACGGCGGTGGTGGGAATGCTTTCCACGGCAGGAGGGAACAGGGCATATCTTGCCACTTCCTCTCTTGCTGCCGAATAGCTGCTCGCGTCTCCCTGGAAAGGCCGGATCAGGGGCATGCGATCAAAAGATTGGGACTCGGGACCGGGAAGGGAGTAGGGCTCTTCACCTATGCCGTCTCCGTCCCCATCCCTGCCTCTATAGTCGCTGTAGTAGTTTCCCCTGCTGGTATTCCAGATATTGAGGCTGAGGTTCTCATAGGCATTGATATCGTTTCTATAGAAGTTGTTGCCGAAGATGAGATTGTTTCTGTTCTCATTGAGCCTTATGCCGTGTCTATTGTCGGAGGCATTATTGCCGTAGACCGCATTGTACTGGCAGCCCCGGGAGAGCTCCAGGCCGTTGAAATTGCCCGTGGCCCTGTTTCCGGCTAGAAGATTGTAGCTGCTGTTCTCCTGCAGGCTGATGCCTATTCCAAAGCCGGTGACGATGTCGCTATAGCTGTTGTCCTGGGCCAGGTTGTCTGTGATATTATTGTAGTTGGAGCTGTCTGTCACCAGTATGCCGTATTGGTTGTGCTCCGCAGTGTTTGCCGAAACCTGACAATGGGAGCTATTCCAGAGGGAGAGGCCGAAGGTATTCTGGGAGATGCGGTTATGGATTACAGCTCCCGCCTCCGACTCCTTGAGCAGGATGCCTCCATTGCTGTTGCCCACAATGCTATTATCGGCAATCTCTATATCAAAAGATGCTTCCACATTCAGGCCGTATTTCCGGCACCCCTCAAGCCGGCATCCGGATACCAGGATCTCCCTGCTCTGCAGAATGGAGGCGCCGATATCGCAGCCCTCCAGACTGGAGTTTTGCAGCGCCAGTCCCCTTACATTTTCTGCCCAGATGCCCACCTGGGCCCCGAAGATGCTGCAGTTCTTGACTGCTACATCATTGCCCATAACCACTACAGCCGAGTTGGAGTCATCCAGGCCGGCATTGGCGGCAGCGGCAGGATTTTGCATATAATAATTGAACTTGGCAGTGGTATCCTTTGCCACCCCCCGGATGGCAAAGCCGGATACCGTCACTCCATCGCTAAGCACCTTGATAGCCGGCTTTTGCATAGCGGCGGAGACAGTGGGATTGTCCTGCCCCTCTATGGTCAGGGGCCGGTCCACAACAAAGCTATTGACCTCTCCTGCTCTAACCAGAACCATATCGCCCGGCTGGGCGGAGTCTATGGCGCTCTGCACATCTCGGCCGGCCTGGATCACATCGGCGGCAGCGGGCAGGCTGGCCCAGAAGAGTAATAAAGCAAGCAAGACCGGGAAACTGCGGGAGAAGCTGCTACTGCTGCTCTGCTTAAAGTCCCATTTCATCTCTTCAGTGCCTGAAATGGCGCATGCCGGTGAAGACCATGGCCATGCCGTGCTCATTGGCGGCATCTATCACCTCAGAATCCCGCACCGATCCGCCGGGATGAATTACGGCGCTGGCCCCCGCCAGAAAGGTCTGGTCCAGTCCGTCACGGAAGGGGAAGAATGAGTCCGTGGCGGCCACAGTTCCCCGGGTGGAGAGGCCGTGCTCCTCTGCCTTCTCCGCTCCGAAGCGGGCCGAGTCCACCCGGCTAACCTGGCCGNNGGGCATTGGACTTGACATACTTGGAGACCTTCCAGGCAAAGCGCAGAGCCTTGGCCTCGCTCTCCGTGGGCGGCCTTTTCGTCACCACCTTCCACTCTTTGATATCTTCTCTATCATAATCCTGGAGCATCATGCCCCCGAAGATGTTTTTCTGGTAGAATCCCCGGTATAGCTCATCTTTTCTGGCCAGGAGATCTCCTATGTCCAGGATTCTGCGGTTGGGCTTTTTCTCCGTGAGCATCTGCAGAGCCTCAGGATCGTATCCCGGAGCAAGCAGCNNGCGGTTGGGCTTCTTCTCCGTGAGCATCCGCAGCGCTTCAGGATTGTATCCTGGCGCCAGCAGCACCTCCACGAAGCTCTCGCCAATAGCGCGGGCGGTTTCCACGTCCACCGGTCGGTTGAACCCGATCACCCCGCCGAAGGCGGACTTGGGATCGGTGGCGAAGGATAGCCGGTAGGCCCGGGCCAGGCTGGGCCCATAGGCCACTCCGCAGGGATTGGCGTGCTTGACAATGACCGAGAGGGGCTCTTTCACCGGCGCGCCGTCGTACTCCGAGAGATCGATGAGCATCTCCAGAACAGTTTCTGCATCGACCATGTTATTGTAGGACATGTCCTTGCCGTTGAGCTTCTTTGCTTTTTGCAGTCCAAGGGCCCCAGGCCTCACATAGAGGGCCGCCTTCTGGTGCCAGTTCTCACCATAGCGAAGCTCCTGTACCTTCTCGTAGGCTGCGGCGGAATAGAGNNGGCATGCCCTCCATTCCGGCCTGGAGGGCCCCCAGCCGGCGGGCGTCGCTCTGCAGGGAGCAGAAGAGGGCATATGCCTCCAGGTGGTCTCTGGTGGCCTGGCTGAGGCCGCCGGTCCGGGAGATCTCCTCAAGGACGGCGAAAGCATCGGAGTTTTTGATCAAGACAGCAGCTCCGCCTGCCAGTGCCTGGTGGATGAGAAGAGAGCCGTTGATATCTGCTTCATATCCGGGAGGGCAGATCAAAAGAGAATCGCTGCAACTCCCCTGGTTGAGATTGTCGCTAATTTGCAGGCCAAGCTGCTTTAGGCTCTCAAGAACAGAACCGGCAACTGTAGCCGGATCGGCGAGGACGACCTGCTTGATCTTCATCGAACCTCTCTCCTTTCGATGGGCAGGCTATTTTAAGCTTATGGGCATAAGTTCTGTGGAGGGTACTCAACCGGTCATAGACAAATTCGTGAAAATCCTAACCAAGTTCTCACCAAGAAGATTTGAGCAATTCAAAGGAACGCTTTTACATACTTAGCTCCAAAATCGCAAGATATAATGGAGGGAGAATATGTCAAATAACCAAATAACGGGAAATGTTGGCCTATTTTATGCGTGTTATCAATTGTCTCGGATGGGCTGGAACGTAATGCCAACATCACGTAATGCGCGTGGCATCGACATTATCGCATATAGCATTGATGCTGAGCGTCTCTTGAAAGTGCAGGTTAAAGCGCTAAGCAAGCGCAATCCTGTTCCAATTGGTGCTAGTTTAGAGAAGGTCATGGGAGATTTTTGGGTCATCGTAACGGACGTGACCAAAGAGCCATGTGCGTTTATTATGAAGCCCTCTGAAGTAAAGTCTGAAGTCCATCGAGGAGAAAAAGAGGGTAGGATTTCTCACTGGCTCCAACCTTCTGCATATGATAAGGATGACTTTCGTGAAAAATGGGATCGAATTGGACGCGGCGACGAAATGATTCCATGACGGAAACTATCTTTTTTTTGGTTCGTTTGTGCATAAATAGGATAAAAGAATTCCAAAAATATAAAACAAAGGCGACTTTATCTCGCCGCCTTGGCCACCCGCTCCACACTGTCCCTGTGGTTGATGGCATAGCTCTTGACATCGCGGTTGGCGGCAGCGATGATCTCATCTGCCAGCGCCGCTTCTGCCGACTTGGTCTTCTTGAATGAGGCGGCATGGGCGCCTTTGGCTATGAACATGAGGGCAGTGTCCACCCTTCTTTGGGGAGAAGTATCCACGGCCTTGGGCACGGTGATGCCTCCGTACTTGAGACGGACGACCTCTTCTCTGGGGCCGGCGTTGGCTATGGCCTTGCCCAGGACGGTGAGGGGATTCTCCTTGGTCCTCTTGGCCACGATGTCGAAGGCTCCCTCGACGATGCCATAGACCTTGAGCTTCTTGCCGGTGTTCTTCTCCTTTCTCATCATCTTGTTGACCAGCCGCTCCACGATATGCTGCTCCGACTTCTTGAACTGCTGCTTGGCATGCCTGCCGCCGGAGATCATGACCGACTTGGAGGCCAGGTTCATGTAGCCCTTGACGCTAAGATCAGCCACCTCGACCTCAGCCGGATCCCACTTGCCGAATAGCTTCATCCTTCTTCACCTCACCGGCTTCTCTTTTCTGCCCCGCACCAGCTCTTGCAGAGAGACATTATTGACTGCTATAACCTTGAATCTTACTCCAGGGATGTCTCCCATGGACCGTCCCTGACGCCCGCCGATGCGATCGACGGTGACCTCGTCGTGCTCATCAATGAATCCTATGGCTCCGTCTCCCNNCTTTCTTATGGCCGAGTTGGGCTGCTTGGCCTCAATTCCTACCTTTTCCAGTACGATTCCCCTGCCCATGGGCGCTCCGGACAGTGGATCAGCCTTCATCTTGCTGCCCGACATCCTGCGGATGTACTTGGGATCGCTCCATCTCATATTCTTCCTATCACCCTCCAGCTTCCTGGCGGCATAAATTCCATTTCCCATTCATTTCACCTTGAGTAAACACGCAATCCTATTGAATTATGATATCGTCAATGCCGTGATGCCTCTGCGCAAGCATCTTGGCTTTTAATATGTTTCGGCCATCTCTGCCGATGGCAATTCCCTTGTCCTTATTTGCTACCTCTNNTACATAAGCCAATCGCTTATTGTTCTTGTTCACAACCATGACATTCTTTATCGCCGCTGGCTGGAAGAGGTTCTCCAGGAATTCTTTAACATCCTCGCTGTACTCGACTATCTCAATCTGCTTTCCTACCGACTTCTTCACCCGGTTGATATTGGAGCCCTTGCGGCCTATGGCCGCCCCCATATCTCCCTTCTTGATCACAAAGATGATGCGCTCGTTGTCCTCATCCACGATGCAATCCCGGGCCATGCCGCCGGTAAGGCTTTCGAACAATGCAATATATCTGATTCCTTCGGTGGTGAGCTTGAACTCACTCATG
>DAWB01000032.1 GCA_002505805.1 Methanosaeta sp. UBA80
CTTCTATATGCTGGGCTCCATGGGTCTGGCTTCATCCATTGGCCTCGGCCTTGCCTTGGCAAGGCCGGAGAAAAGGGTGATGGTCCTGGACGGAGACGGCTCGCTGCTCATGAACCTGGGCAGCCTGGCCAGCATTGCCCATCATGCGCCGGATAACTATCTGCTGGTGATACTGGACAATTGCTGCTACGGCTCCACCGGCTCGCAGCCCACCTGCACCAGGCTGGGCACAGACCTCGCCGCAGTGGCCAGAGCAGCAGGCGTCCGGAGAGTGCGACGGGCAGAGGGGAGGGAGGAGCTGGCAGAAGCCCTGCTGGAGCAGGGGGTGGTGGTGGCAGGAGTAGAAGCCGGCAATGCCCATGTCCCCATCATCAGCCTCTCCCCCCAGGAGATACTGGAGCGGTTCATGAGATGCGCCCGACCGGCTCCGCAATCTTGAATGAGCCGTCCAGGATCCTTTTTTTCAGATCCCCGGCCAGCTTTACCGCCCTCAGCCGATCCGATTGGCGAAGGGTCACAGGTATTCTCTTATAGTCTCCTGATTCTGTGTTTAGCTCAACTGCACCCAGCCGGGAGCGGAAGGCCCCGCCGGGGCATAGGCTTACGCACAGGCCGCAGTGAAAGCATAGCCACTCATCCCTCTCCACCCGGCCCGACTGATGACTTATAGCCTGCATGGGGCAGGACTCCTCCGCCCGGCAGGAGGAGCAGGAGATGCAGCTCTCCGGCTCGAATATGACATCCAGGTCCACTTCCGTCCAGACATCACCGTAATCGGCGACGCCAATGGCCGCACGGCTGGAGACATCGCTGACCGGCAGGGGAATATCCTCGTCTGGCCGGGCTATCTCGGCCAGGATCTTCTGGCTGACGATAGGGATGGCCATGGCCCAGGAGCAGATGCACTCCGGACCGGCGGAGGTGACAAATCCGCCCATCAACTCAGGATCCATCTTTTGCATATCGGCAAATCCGGACAGATTGGGCCGATCCCTGCTGCTGCGGGTGCCTGTGCCGATAACATATCCTTCTGCTCCATTTAGGAGGATGCGGCTGCCTATCCCAATGCTCTCTAAAAGGGGATCGTTCTTCAGAGGGCTGATCAGGCCGCAGCCGGAGAATGTGGCCTCAGAGCACTGGGGGGCGAAGGCCAGGCGGTGAAAGATGGTGGCAACCGGCTCGCTGCCGGCGTTGACGAAGGCGGAGTAGTTCTTGAAGGCATGGCGGGATCCGAAGAGCCGGGCAAAGGGCATCTCCTCCAGACCCACCTCTGCCTGGATGCAGCGCCCGCAGTCCGTCTCCACCTCCACCAGTGCTTTTTTCCCCTCTACCAGATCCCGGAAAAGGTGACCTCCACCGTAATTTGGACGGCTGCGGCTGTGAGCCGTTCCGAGGACCATCAGGTCCAGGATTCCCAGGTTCTCATTGGGACAGGGCCCGACCTGTACCTCTATTCCATTGATCCAGGCCCGGCGAGCTCTCAGGAATGATCCCGGCCCGGCTAGGGGAAAGGAGAGGACGGCATAGGTCCCGCTCATCACCGCCCTGGTAGCAGTGGTTACCACATCTACTTCCGAGAGCCGGGAGGCCTCCCCTGCCTGGAGCAGCCGGGAGACATCCTCCGCGGTCATGACCACAGCCTCTTTGCGCTCCACTCTCTCTACTATCTCTGAATAAGATCTGATCATAAATCCGTCCTCGATTTTTTCAACTCCAGAACTAACAATTGGCATTATCGTTTTTCCCTATTATTCGCAATGGTCTAAAGTCTAGCGGAAACCTTAAATCTATAAGTATCAATGATGGAATAATAAGATGTTTGCCGCCTCATGCGCGGGTTTGGCGGGTGAACCGCGGGTAGAACGCATCCGATGATGCTCTGACGACAAAGACAATTGCCAGCAACGGGCAATGTGCAACAGTCGCCTCATTGTCCCGGAAGATGTGTGCCGACGAGGCAATGCATTCGGATACGAGCCTGTGGGAAACCCGGCAGTATGAGAGTTGCTTGCCGTAATGGGCACAGTAATCTGCAAGGGGTCTCGCGGTAATACATGGTCGGGAATGGCAAGCATGAAGCGGCATTTCAATCTCTTTAATATCTAGATCTAGGCGAGTTCGATCAGTCTTTTCTAGAAATTATGGAAACTTGCCCGATGCTGATCCATTTGCTTAAGGAAGAT
The DNA here is from genome assembly GCA_002505805.1 of Methanosaeta sp. UBA80. Classification (GTDB taxonomy): domain Archaea; phylum Halobacteriota; class Methanosarcinia; order Methanotrichales; family Methanotrichaceae; genus Methanothrix. The sequence goes on from DAWB01000032.1 coordinate 2,184, forward strand.
CAAACGATGATTATTCGATTGTCGGAGGAATCAAAATTATGCAGCCAAAAAATGAGGAATTGTTGAAGTTTGAGGGGATCATCTCCGAGCTGAAAAGAAGAGATATTGTCGTATTGACGCACCGCCCAACTCGATGGGGATATGTTGTAGATGCCGTAATTCCTTCTGAAAAAGTGGTCATTTTGAAGATGCCGGACTTTTTCAAATTCGGTGTGGCAATGAGGATGCTCCAGGATCTGACAACCAAACTTAACGGCGATGGATATCAAGTTTTGATGATGCCCAGGAGAAAGATGAATGCAGAGCAGATAAGTGCCTTCTGTGATGAGATCTCAGTTAAATCGCCTGTTTTGGCGGCATAATGCCAAGGCTTGAATCAATTTTGCTTAGTGTCCCTTAGTGTCCTAGAATTATTAAATTTTTTTCTATCATACTCTGAAATTGATCAACTCCGAAAGAGTCCATACATATATTTTTATATTCGTGGGGGGTGAGAAATATTATGGCAAAATATGTGGATGGATTTGTATTAGTCATTCCAAAAGACAAAACTGAAGAATATAAAAAAATGGCTAGTGAAGGGCGTGATGCGTGGATTAGACATGGTGCGCTTGCGTATTATGAATGCATAGGCGATGAACTTACGCCAAAAGAAATGGGTGGCGAGAAGCACCTGGAATTTACAGAGCTCGCAAAAGCAAAAAGTGATGAAACTGTATGGTTTTCGTTTATTGTTTTTAAATCAAAAGAACACCGGGATGAAGTAAACAAGAAAGTGATGGATGAGATGAGTGAGAAATACAAGGATCACAAAGATTTTTCTATGCCATTTGATATGTCACGAATGGCGTACGGCGGTTTTGAAGTCGCTGTAGAGGGATAAAAATATCCAAAGGAAGGGAGGATAATCAGTCATAAGAGTCGCAGCA
>DAWB01000082.1:0-196 GCA_002505805.1 Methanosaeta sp. UBA80
ACCCAGATGCCAACAGCCCCCGACAGCCCCGATGGAGGTGATGACCGAGGCCATCAACAGCCATCTCGACTTGCAGCGCTACAAGAATCTCTTCATCAGCGGCAACTGCTCCCGCATCCTCAGCCGGCTAAACCGGACATCACCAGCTGGATGTGCGCCGGGCCAACACCCTCTTCCAGCTCATGACCATTCTGGA
>DAWB01000082.1:231-25965 GCA_002505805.1 Methanosaeta sp. UBA80
CCCAGGAGATGGTGGGCTACCTGGGCCAGGATCCGCACATGCAGAAAATGGCTGGCGTCTCGATACTCTTCATACCCTCTTCCATCCGGGCCAGCAGATCAACCAGCCAGTCTGCCAGAAGGAGCTGAAACGGGGATGCCCGGAGGGCAAAGTAAAGCCTTTTAAAACCTCAGCTGCAGGAGTCACGGCCAGGGCTACGTTCTTTACAGCACGCTCCACCAGCAGGCCGTTATCCACGAATCNNAGATCCCGTGGACGGAGAGCCTGCTTTGATCCGGCGACGAATACCTAGGCCTCGACCTCACTCTCGCACAGTCTCATTAGTCTCGTTATATGTCAATATTTTATATATAACTGATGTATTATGAGAAACAATTATCAGCGATATGCTGCAAGAGCCTCATGAAGCTGCTGGCAGACACCCTGGAGCCGCGGGCCGGTATGGATGCCAATATCAAGAAGCTTGAGTCTCTAAAGGAGGTCAGGGAGCGGACGGAGAAGAGGAGGGACGCGATCTGCAGTCAGCACATTAGCAGCTTAAAGTCCCGATATAGCTGAAAAGAGTTGCTCCACAGGCAGATGCGGATTCGTCCAGCTGGCTGCAGCGAGATACTATTGGATTAGGCGTTTAATTATTTTATAATTATTTTATTTAAATGGTCTATGCCATCAGGCAATCCTGGTAAGCATATAATTTCATTTAATGGACATATATCTATAAGCCTATTTTCTACATTTTTTGAATTAGGATCCATAATCAAAATCTTCTTAGGATGGTTCTTGTTCGATGCTTGTTCAAATAGATTCCTTACTGCAGTATCATAGAGTGGCAGAGAATAACCACAGATAATCCACATATCCGATGAAAATAGTGCATCTTGCGCCTCAGCCCAGGTTCTCTTTAGCCACAAAGGAATTGACTTTTCTGGAAGCGGTGGTATGATTGCAGCATCACTTCCTCTGCGAAAAGCAGGCCTCATATCTTGATACATAATTAGATTGCCAGACTCAAATGACCAATTCAAGGAGCCATGCAGCTTAAATAAGGGGACTTTACCAGTAAGCTCGACAAGCCTATTTTGCTCTTGAATAGAAAAAGGAAGAGCAGTCCCTTTCAGTAGTTGAGGTTTGTCTAATCCACCATAAAATATTCCAGGCATGCGGTTTCTCATCATCTCACGATGCCTAAGTCCTCTTTCAATGACAATATCGTAATTTGTTGAGATCACCCCTCTTATGTGGACCTTATTTACGATTTTCCAAAACAGTTGATGTTCTCTGCATTTGATGGGGCTTGTAATTCTTCCAGCATAACGGCGATTATAGCTTCCAGCATCAGGCCCTCGCGGTGTCGCAATAGATGCAGCAATTACTTCAACCACCCATTTCCAAGGAATTGGCGAACTAGAACTTTTGCTCAGATCGAATATATGCCCTATGAATTGTTCCGCATTTTCTTCAGGGTTTTCTTTATGCCATTTTTCCCAAGTTCCAAGGACTTTTTCAATCCTACTAAGTGCACTAGGAGATGGTGCATAAATATCACTCTTAAAAAGCTCTGATGTTAGAGGCAATCCAGCTATTCTTGAAAATCCTGCGCCTAGAAATATTGTGGCTTCCATATATTTGCGATCCTCTCATGCCATAAATACAAGGATATGTATGCGTAAAATGGAAGATAAGGATTTAGAGTCATACCAATCACTTACACTCGCCCAGCATCCTTGCCTCGCCCTGATATTCCCGAAGCATCATGTTCTCAAACATGGAGATCGAACTCCCAGCTTGCGATATTCCTGATGATTCGCGCCCCAATGGAAATACCCTTTCATCCGTCTCAGGCCTTTTATAGCCCCCCGCCAATCCCCATATCATGCCCAAGGAGTTCCACAGCCTCATTCACCTCGATGAAGCAAGGTCCATAGTCCTGCAGCACCTCCCCGCCGCCACCGTAGCCAGTATCCCCCTCAGCCATGCCGCCGGCTTTATCCTGGCGGAGAAGATCGTATCCACCATAGACGTTCCCGGCTTCTCTCGCGCCTCCATGGACGGCTTTGCCGTCCAGGCCGGGGACACCCTAGAAGCAAGGGAGGACCGGCCGGTCTGTCTCCGGCTGGCAGGGCGGGTTCATATGGGCCGGCTGCCCGAGATAGGCATCTCCTCCGGAGAGGCAGCAGAGGTCTCCACCGGCTCCATGATCCCTCCCGGATCCGATGCCGTGGTCATGATCGAGCACTCCCAGGCGACGGGAGAGAAAGTGCTGGTGCGCCGACCGGTCTATGCCAGCGAGAACATCCAGGCGGCGGGAAGCGACATCTCCTTCGGCGAGACTCTTCTCTATCCCGGCACACTGCTCCAGCCCCGGGAGATAGGGGTCCTGGCCGCCCTGGGATGCCAGGAGGTGCCGGTACGGATGCTGAAAGTGGGCGTGGCCTCCACCGGAGATGAGCTGGCTCCGCCGGGAGAGAACCTGGCGGCTGGAAAGATATACGATATCAACACCTACACCATAGCTGCTGCCGTATCCGACTGCGGGGCCAGGGCCTTGCATTACGGCATCCTGCCTGATGAAAAGCAGGCTATGGCCGGGGCTCTGCATAAAATGGCCGGGGAGTGCGACCTGATTTTGGTCAGCGGCAGCACCTCCGCCGGGGCGGGGGATATGATCTATCGGGTTTTGGAGGAGATGGGAGAGCTGATCTTCCACGGGGTCAACCTCAAGCCGGGCAAGCCCACCATCTTCGGCCTGATCGAGGGCAAGCCCTGCCTGGGCCTGCCCGGCTACCCCACCAGCGCCTTGACCGTCTTCTCCTGCCTGGCCGCTCCCGCCATCCGGGCCGCTCTGGGCAGAAGCCACCGGGGCAAGAGCGCCCCAGGCCGGCTGGCCGGGCCGGTTCGGACGGAGGGCCGCCGCCAGATGCTGGCCGTGGGCCTGTCTGGAGAGCTGGTCTACCCTGTGGACAAGGGCAGCGGCTCCATCACCACCCTGGCCGGGGCGGACGGGATCATAGACATCCCCGCCGGGGTAGAGTACCTGGAAGAGGGAACGCCTGTCTCAGTGGAGCTATTTGCAGAAAGAGATACGGATTCGGAGACCCTGCTTGTCGCCGGCGAGAACTCCATCCTCCTGGATAAGCTTGCAGAGAGCCGCCCCGGATGCCTGAGGCTGCTTTGCGCCGGACCCATCCAGGCCCGGATCTACCTGGAAGAGGGAGTGGCAGACCTGGCCTGCGTCTGGGGCCTGGACCGGCCCTGGCAGGGGACAGAGATCATCTGGAGCGCCGAGAGGGAGATGGGTCTGCTCTTCCGGGACCGGGAGGCTCTTTCCCATCTGGCCGACCGTCCGCTGGCGGGCTGGCAGCGGGACAGCTCTCATAAATCTGCCTTTGAAGCCTTCCTGCAGGGAAAGGGAATAGCAAATCCCCGCTTTGTGAGGTCGGCAAGGACGCACCGCGCCGTGGCTGCGGCAGTGGCCTCCGGGCGGGCGGAAGCGGGATACGCCGAGAAGGAGGCGGCAGAGGAAGCTGGCCTGGGATTTGAGTTTCTTGCCCGGGAGAGAATCATTCTCTTGGCCAGAAGCGAGAGACTGGAGGACAGCGGTATCAGGTCCCTGCTCCAGGCTCTTTCTGAGAAAGAGGCCGGAAAGTCCCCAGACGCCGCCGGTAATAGCTGAGGGGATGGCGAATCCTCCGGCACAGCTCATCCTCCCCGGGACAGTTGCCGTAGGTGGCCATGGTGGCGCAGGCCGGTGGCTTGTAGCGGGTGCCCGAGGCACCGGCGATATGCTCTACCTGATAGCGGGTCCTCTCTGGATCAAAGTCCGGGCTGGTGTTGAAGAGAGATGTCACCTCATCAACAGTCATATTGATCTGCAAAAGAAAGCTGACCAGGGCAAATCGGGCGCTGTGGGCCAGATTGACTCCTCTGGCCACGTCAGTGAGCATTCTCTTGATGCAGGGCGGAAAAGCCCCCTCCTCGACGGCACCCAGGTCCACCCTCTCCCTGGCCTTCAGAGCCTCGAGCTGCTCTCGCAGGGGCTGCAAATATTCTTCCAGAGCGGCGCAGATCGGCTCATCCACCGATAGGGGCAGACCCTTGAGAATCCTCACCCTGGCCGCCTCCTCCATCAGCCTCTTCAGCTCCTCCTCGGTCACAGTGAGGTAGCCCTGGGAGAGATCGCGGTTGGTCAGCTTCCACTTGGGGCTCTTCATGCCGTGCGCCGCCCGGATGTACTCGGAGAAATGGATTTTATAGGGTCCCCGCCCCTGGGGATATATTCCCAGATCCTCCGCCAGAGCGGGGAGAGAATCCTTCTCCCCTTGCAGTCGGCGGAAGGCCAGCTTGGCCTCGGCCAGAGCATAGCGGCGCAGCAGTATCTCGTCGCCCAGACAGGAGATCATGACCCTGGCTAAAGGGTAGGAGAGAAGTTCAGAGAGGCTCTCCGCCTGGCTCTGGGGAGAGCTCTCGGAGATGCTGCCGGATAGCGCCCCCTCCACCCGCTGCATGGCCCGGCTGCGAACCGCCTTGAATGAGGTTTTGGTGAGAAGGCTTTCTAAAGAGTATCCTGCCTCCCTCACCGCTCCTGCCGCGTCTTCAGTAAAAGGGTAATCGGAGATCCTCATTCCTGCTCAATTCTGGGAGCCAGGAGGTAATTGATCTCCACCGACTGGCCGAGCTTGAAGTGCACCCGCAGGGGATAGTCTATGCCCATCTCCAAAGTAACCTCGCCGGCCTTGCTTATGGACTTGGACATGTCCTCCAGATAATCCAATGAGAACAGGCTTCTGGCCTCTCCCGGCTTCATGCCCAACAGCTCGGTGCTGGGGATCTTGAGCTTGAGGGAGTCGATATCCCCCTTGGCCTCCATATAGAATCCCTCATCGGAGACGCCCAGTATGACATGATCGCTGACCTTCTCCGCTGCCTTGACCGCCCGGCGCAGCTCTGAGCCAGGTAGGGTGACATGGGCGGGCAGGTCCAACTCCGGTATGCGCGGCTCCTTGCGGATGGCAGAGGGATCGATCAAACTCAGGGTGTAGGAGAGGGAACCCACTCCGATCTTCAGCTTGTGGCTCTCTTCATCCAGCTCCAGCTGCACATTCTCCCCCTTGTCGGCCATGCTTAAGACGTCACCCAAGCGCACCAGGTCTATGCCTATCTCGCAGGCGGTGGCTTTGAAGTATTCAAAGGCCTCATTGCCGATCTTCAAGGAGACCATGGCCACATTGGCAGGATCCACGGCTTTGAGCTCCAGGCCGCCCTCCGATATGGAGAACTTGACCTCATCCACCAGAGAAGAGACAGAATCTATTGCATCGCGCAGAGTTTCCGCATTGATAACCGCCTTGAACATCACTAAATCCTCTCCCAACATTGCCATTTAATATTTAATATAGCTGATGCCAAGTTGACGAGGCCCAGGCCGGGAGGCCTAATCGTACTCCCGCCAGGTCTTGCTGCATTTGGTGCAACGGAAGAAGCGAACCTCGCTCTCATCGGCGCTCCGCAGCTGCCGCAGCCACCAGTATGCAATATTATGACCGCAGTCAGGACAGCGGGCATTGGTGGTGGGAAGCCCCGCCGACTCCTGCTCCAGAACCGGCACCACCCGGGTCAGCTGCTCCGTCTTGCTGACCAAGGACTCGCCTGTTGCAGCCCTGGGCATCTTATGGCCGCACTTCCTGCAGACCATCATGCCCCCCTTGGGCATCATCATGCTCTTGCACTCGGGACAAAATTCCATCGGATGAGGTTTATTCACTCGCCATATTAAAGTTTCCGAGGCGCATTGCAGAGCATTGAGGCAGGATATGAGCATAGCTATCAACGTCATATGCCAGGATCGACCGGGGATGCTGCGCGACATCGCCGGCACGGTGGCCAAATGGGGCGGCAACATCGTATACACCCAGCAGTTCGTCCTGGAGAGGGGCATGAACCAGGGTAAAGCTGCGGTTTACATGGAGATAGACTGTTTGACCGGTGATGTCCCGGAGATGGTAGAGGAGCTGGAGGCTCTCCCGGCCATAACCGATGTCTCCATCCATGAGACCTTCGGAAAGATTTACGGCGCCAGGGTAATCATAATCGGGGGAGGGGCTCAGGTAGCCCAGGTAGCAGTGGGAGCGGTGAGCGAAGCAGACAGGCATAACCTGCGAGGAGAGAGGATAAGCGTGGACACCATACCCCTGGTGGGAGAAGAGGCCATCGCTGATGCCGTGAGCGCCGTGGCCCGTCTGCCCCGCGCCTCCATACTGGTTTTGGCCGGAGCACTCATGGGAGGGCGGATCACCCGGGAGGTGAAAAAGCTTCAGGAGGAGGGAATACCGGTTATAGCTCTGAAAATGGCCGGCTCTCTTCCCGCCCAGGCGGACATGGTGGTCACAGATCCCATCCAGGCCGGCACCTTCGCGGTGATGCACATAGCCGGCACCGCCGTCTTCGATATAGGCCGGGTGCGGGGCAGGGAGTTCTAGCTCTTTAGAATGCTTGAGAGATCCCGCAAGCTATCTCCCTCAAAGAGATCCTCCACGGTATAGAAGCTCTCATCGGCCTGGAGCACCGGGGCCATGAGGGTGAACACACCATTCACACGCAGCTCTGTCAAGGCCTGTGGTGTGCTCATATCCTGGTTTTCATAATCTAGCCCTGCCTTCTTCAGAGCCGCTTTGAGCTGCTCGCATCTGGGGCAGGTGGAAGTGGAATAGACGGTCAGATTCACCAAAATGCCTCCAATTTCAACGCAATGATCGGGGATAGGATTTCTCGGACCAGACGGCATAGCCGCAAGCTACGGCCTTCTCCGCGCATTCTGTACAACAGGAGAAGTTGGCCAGGTACTCCACGCCCTCCATCTCATGCTCAAAGACCTGATTGCAGGTGAAACCAGAGGTTCGCCGGAAATCAAAGCCTTTGCCGAACTCGTCCTGCTCCGCCTGGGCCGGGCGCTCCAGAATAGCCCAGTCCCGGGGAAGAAGTATGGGCAGAGTGGCCAGGTTCATGCCGCATCCGCATGGACCGTAGACGTCCTCCAGATCCTTGAATATGATGGCTTTACAAAGATGCTCGCTCATGGTCCTCTCCTCATGCTCCTCTTTTTCCTCCCGGCAACCTAATTAACATTTCCCATTAGCATCAGGGTTTTCGTTTTATCGGGATGATTTTAATTCAAGCATTTATTAGGTCTTAATTTTAGATTCAATGCAGAAGCCAGAATATAGCCAGGATAAGATCGGCATATAGAGTTAGAACCGTATTTTCATTATGAATAGGCCCAAATTTCACAGAGGGGAATTTATATAGGGAATAAATGGAATAAAAACACATATTCCGGGCCTGTAGCGCTAGAAGGCTGAAAAATTGCCTTTTCCAGCTGCAAAATCCGGATTATGAGGTGGATAGAGAGATGCCCATACTACCCGTTGCCCCGGTGAGCCGGCTCATCCGCGAGGCAGGTGCCGAGAGGGTAAGCGAAGGCGCGAGGGATGCGCTGGCCGAGATTTTGGAGAGCTATGGCCTGGAGGTAGCCCGTGAAGCCGCCGGCTGGGCTCACCATGCCAAGAGAAAGACGGTCAAATCGGAAGACATCAGGGAGGCAGTCAAAAGAGTTAAACCACCGGCGTTCACTGAAAGGTAATCCAATGGCTAAAGAAGAACCCCCCCGCCTGGACTACCCTGCCTTGGGACTGATCTGCGGCATAGAGATTCACCAGCAGCTGGACACCGCCCATAAACTCTTCTGCGGCTGCCCCACCCTGCACCGGGAGGTGGAGGAGTCCAATTTTGAGTTCTTCCGGTATCTGAGGCCCTCGCGCAGCGAGCTGGGAGAGATAGACCGGGCCGCACTGGAGGAGGTGCTGGTATCCCGCAAGTTCCTCTACAAGGCTTATGACAGCACCTGTCTGGTAGAGGCGGATGAGGAGCCTCCCGCCGAGGTCAATCCTGAAGCTCTGGAGATCTCCCTGATCATAGCCAGGCTGCTCAACATCAACATAGTTGACCAGTTGGAGGTCATGCGCAAGATGGTCATAGACGGCTCCAACACCTCCGGCTTCCAGCGCACCGCCTACGTCGGTGCGGACGGCTGGATTGAGACCTCGGCAGGAAGGGTGGGAATAGGCATCCTTTGCCTGGAGGAGGAAGCGGCCCGCATCATAGAAGACAGGGGCGACAGCCTGGTCTACTCCCTGGACCGGCTGGGAATTCCCCTGGTGGAGATAGGCACAGCCCCAGACATAGTCTCGCCGGACCACGCCCGGGAGGTGGCCTCCTACCTGGGGATGATCCTGCGCTCCACGGGACGGGTGAAGAGAGGCCTGGGAACCATCCGCCAGGATGTCAATGTCTCGATCAAAGGCGGAGCGCGGGTGGAGATCAAGGGAGTTCAGGCTCTGAACCTGGTGGACAAGGTGGTGGAGTTTGAGGCCCTGCGCCAGGTGCGTCTGCTGGAGATTAAAGAGGAGCTGATCCGGCGAGGAGCATATGTTGATCAGGCCAGCAGGGATGTCACGGACTTATTCGCCAATACCGCATCCAAGGTTCTCTCCCGCTCCCTTAAGAGCGGCGGCGTGATGCTGGCCTGCCGGCTGGCCGGATTTGCCGGACTGGTGGGCCGGGAGATCCAGCCCGATCGCAGGCTGGGCTCGGAGATCTCCGACAGAGCCAAGAGGGCGGGAGTGGGGGGCATCTTCCACACCGATGAGCTTCCCGCCTATGGTGTGACCGCTGAAGAGGTGGAAGCAGTTCGAATTGCTCTAGGCGCGGTTGATGGCGATGCCGTGGTCATGGTCACCGGTCCCCGGGACCGGGCGGAAAAAGCCATAGCTGCGGCGGCAGTCCGGGCGAAGGAGGCCATATCCTTCGTCCCTGAGGAGACCCGCCGGGCTCTTCCCGACGGCTGCTCCGAGTATATGAGGCCCCTGCCCGGATCGGCCCGCATGTATCCGGAGACCGATGTGCCATCGGTGGCCATAAGCGAGGAGATCCTGTCCTCTCTAGAGATGCCTGAGCTTTTCGCAGATCGATCCAAGCGCTTTATCCAGCAGTATGCTCTATCCGGAGAGCAGGCCAGGGTGATGGCTGCATCGGCCAGCTATTCTCTGTTTGAGGAGATATTGAAGGCCTATCCATCGCTCTCGCCCTCCGTTGTGGTCAGGGCTATAGAGAGCCTGCCCATAGAGCTGGCCCGGGAGGGGGCTGCGGTCTCCAATCTCACCGATCAGCATTACCGGGATTGCTTTGCCCTCCTGTCGCAAAACAAAGTGGCCAAGGAGGGGCTGGCCGGGCTGCTGCGCGCCCTGGCCGAGCACCCAGAGATGAGGGCAGATGAGGCGGCGGGAGCAGCCGGTCTTACAGGAGTGGACGGCTCCGAGGTGGAGAGGGCGGTGAAGGCAGTGGTAGCGGCAAAGGCGGACCTGGTCCGCTCCAAGGGAGATCGGGCCATGGGACCGCTCATGGGTTTGGTGATGAAAGAGCTGCGGGGCAAAGCAGATGGCGGCGTGGTGAGCGCCATATTGAAGAAGGAAATACAAAATATACTAGATCAGTGAGCCCCGACAAGACCAGGAAGCCCGATCTCCTCCTCTGGGAGGAGACCATCTTTAAAGACAGAGATCTCTTCGAGCTAGACCATCTGCCGGAGCACTTCCTGCACCGCGAGTCTCAGATGAACAGCCTCAAGTTCTGCATCAGACCCGCTCTGCAGGGAGGCCGGCCGGTCAATGCCCTCTGCCTGGGTCCGCCGGGCACGGGCAAGACCACGGCCATATTCAAGCTCTTCGAGGAGATAGAGAGCCATTCCTCCCGGATAGTACCGGTTCACATCAACTGCCAGATGGACTCCACCAGATACTCCGTATTCTACCAGATTTATAAAAAGCTCTTCCAGCATGCACCGCCCTCCAGCGGCATATCCTTCAAAAGGCTCTTCGAAAAGGTGGCCCAGGAGTCGGCGGACCGGGAGATGGTTATCGTGGTGGCTCTGGATGACATCAACTACCTCTTTCACGAGAAGGAGGTGGATCATGTGCTCTACTCTCTGCTACGGGCCCACGAGACCTGTCCCGGAGCCAGGATGGCAGTGATAGGGATCATGAGCGAGCTGTCTCTGAATTATGTCCTCGATCCCAGGGTGGTCTCCGTCTTCCAGCCGGAGGAGATCTCCTTTCCCCCGTACAGCCGGGCGGAGATAAAAGACATCCTGGGCCGGCGGGTTCAGATGGGCTTCTACCCCGGGGTGATGGCGGAAGAGGTATTGCAGGAGGTGGTGGACTGCACCGAGAGGTATGGAGACTTGCGGGTGGGAATTGACCTGCTCAAGAGGTCAGGCCTATCCGCAGAGAAGAGGGCTTCGAGGTCCATATCATCGGCTGATGTGGCCGGATCCTGCGACCGGTCCCGTCTGATTCATCTCACCTATGCCCTCAAGTCCCTCAAGGAGGACGAGCGGCTGGTCCTGCGGCTGGCGGCGGAGAAGAAGAGCTGGCGAGCCGGGGAGCTGTTCGCCCGCTTTCATGAACAGTGCGGAGCGGGGTACACCCGTTTTCATGAGATCCTCAATAAGCTGGACTCAATCCGGCTCATAAATGCTGATTTTAGCGGAGAGGGAGAGAGGGGCAGAAGCAGGGTCATCAGCGTGCGCTATGATCCGGAAGAGCTGATCAGCCGCCTGGGAGAAGATGCCTGATCCGCCTGAGAAGTGCAGCATCATCTATATAGATAGGAGGATCGATAACAGATCTATATAGAAAATATAGGCAAGGGCTTTAACCAGTCATGATTTTGTCTCTTGCATATGGAGCGGCAGAGGATAAAGATGCCCCGCAAATATGGGGAGAAGCTGGTCGAGTCCCTTCTCTTCGTCTCCGCCATAACCTCCATATTGATCATGCTGCTCATATTCTATTTTCTGATCCACGAAAGTCTCCCTGCCCTCTCCGCCTTAGGCTTATTCTCTCTGATCCTGGGACCGAAATGGCATCCCTCCGGGGATATCTATGGATTTCTGCCCCTCATCTCCGCCTCCATGGTCATCACCCTCCTGGCCCTTCTGATCAATATCATGATCGGCTTTCCTCTGGCCATCTATCTGGCAGAGCTGGCCAGTCCCCGGTCCAAGGCGGTACTCAAGCCGGCCATCGAGCTGCTGGCTGGCGTTCCCTCCATAGTCTACGGCTTTTTGGGGGTGATCATACTGGTCTCCTACCTGCAGGACAGCTTTGATATGCTCACAGGCAGGTCCATTCTGGCCGGATCCATACTTCTGGGTATCATGTTCATTCCCTATCTCACCACCATCTGCGAGGATGCTCTCCGGGCTGTGCCCAGCGAGTTCAAGGAGGGCTCACTGGCTCTGGGAGCCAACCGCTGGCAGACCCTGCGCAATGTGACCATACCCGCCGCCTCCTCCGGGATCACCGCTGCCGTTCTTCTCAACATCGGCAGCATCATCGGCGAGACCATGGCCGTGCTGCTGGTAGTGGGCAATGTGGCCAGGATAGCCTCTCCCCTTTACGATATCTTCGACCAGGGAGCTACATTCACCTCGGTCATAGCCGGGGAGATGGGTGAGGTGGCCCGGGGATCGATGCACTATCATGCCCTCTTTGCCGTGGGCTTTGCCCTGCTCATTGTGGTCTCCATCCTCAGTTTGATCGCCGACTATGCCCGGGCTCGCATCCGCCGCAAGTTCGGAGGCTATTGAGGATGAAGATCAAGCCCGCTCTGGCCCTGTCTCTGATCCTTTCCGCAATGCTTCTCTTAACCGCGCTCTTCTCCCTTCTGCTCCAGCCCGACCCGGAGAGGATTAGGGTATTCTGGCTGGCCGGGCTTGCCGCCGATATTCTCCTGCTTATAGGCAGCTATCTCACCAGCCGGGCGGCCTCGATGAAGACGGCACCATTCCTGGCCCTGGATGCAGCGATCTGCTCTGCCGTGTTATATCTCATCTATTCCGGAACCATCCATGCCGGCCTCGCCGTCAGCAGGCCTCTGGGCCTGGGAGCCTCCTTCGACTATGCCTTCCTTCTGCCCCTTCTCATTCTGATCTGCAGCCTGCTCTGCATCAAGGATGCCCTGAACATCATCTATGACTACAGCGCCAGGGGCAGAGAAGCTCTGGTATTTTTGGCCGTCCGGATGTCGGCCATACTCTCCATGCTCCTTCTGGGCGGAATCCTCTTCGTGATCGTCTACAAGGGAATCTGGGCTATCAACTGGGAGTTTCTCACCATGCCTCACCGGCGGCTTGGCCAGGCGGGCGGGATCAGCACGGCCATAATGGGCTCCTTCTGGATGGTCTTGGGGGCCATGATAATATCCTCGCCCCTGGGAATCGGGGCGGCTATTTATCTCCACGAGTACTCCCGGAGCCAGAGGCTAAACCGGCTGATCACCATAGCCGTGAGCTGCCTGAACGGCGTGCCCTCCGTGGTCTTCGGCCTCTTCGGCCTGGCCTTTCTGGTCCGGTTCTTCGGAGTATCCCTTCTCTCGGGCTCCATCATCCTGGGGCTGATCAATATTCCCACCATCATCCTCACCTGCCAGGAGGCTTTAAAGAGCGTGCCCAACTCTCTTCGGGAGGGGAGCATGGCCCTGGGAGCCTCCAAATGGCAGACCATCAAGAAGGTGGTGCTGCCCTCGGCCATGCCCGGCATACTTACCGGTGTGATAATGGGAGTGGCCAAGGCCAGCGGGGAGACGGCGCCCATCATGTGGACGGCGGTGACATTCACCGCCACACCGGTGCATATGATCTATGGCATCATCCCCGACCTCTTCCAGCCGGTCAACAACCTGGACTACCATCTCCTGAATCTGATCTACTTTTTGGGGGCCTGGGATGTGGAGGCCAAGGCCTGGGGAACGGCACTGGTGCTCATAGCCGTGGTGCTGGGGACCAATATGCTGGCTATAGTGGTGCGAAACCACTACCGAAAGAAGATATCCTGGTGAAGGAAGAGGGATATTGATCTTTTTCAGGCATTTTTCTGCCCGTCCTTTCCGGTATTCTTTCAGGGGACGGCACGGCGATAACAGGTAAGCTTAAGAGCATAAAATCTGATCAGTGGCGATTATGGCGAAGCGAGACGATTTCAGCAAGGTGATGATCATTGGCTCCGGCCCCATTGTCATCGGCCAGGCCTGTGAATTCGACTACTCCGGAACCCAGGCCTGCAAGGCTCTGCGGGGGCTGGGCTACAGGATAGTTCTGGTCAACTCCAATCCGGCTACTATTATGACCGATCCGGCCATGGCCGATATCACCTACATCGAGCCCCTCAACCTGGAACGAATGGCTCAGATCATTGAAAAGGAGAGGCCTGATGCCATCCTGCCCAATTTGGGCGGCCAGTCCGGCCTCAACCTCAGCTCCGAGCTGGCAAAGGCCGGCATCCTGGACAGGTTCGGAGTGAAGGTGATCGGGGTGGAGATCGATGCCATAGAGCGGGGTGAGGATCGCATCGCCTTCAAGGAGACCATGGCCAATCTGGGGATAGAGGTAGCCAAGAGCACCGCCGTCTACAGCGTGGAGGACGCCGAAACTGTAGCAGCTGATCTGGGCTATCCCGTGGTGGTCCGCCCCGCCTATACCATGGGCGGCACGGGAGGCGGCCTGGTCTACAATGTGGAGGAGCTGCGCACTGTGGCCAGCCGGGGCATTGCCGCCAGCCTCATCGGCCAGATACTGATCGAGGAGTCGGTTTTGGGCTGGGAGGAACTGGAGCTGGAGGTGGTCCGCGACGCCAAGAATCAGATGATCACCGTCTGCTTTATCGAGAATGTGGATGCTATGGGAGTTCATACCGGGGACTCCTACTGCACCGCACCCATGCTCACCATCTCTGAGGAGCTGCAGAAGAAGCTTCAGGACTACTCCTACCGCATAGTGGAGGCCATACGGGTCATAGGCGGCACAAATATCCAGTTCGCTCACGATCCCAAAACGGGAAGAGTAGTGGTTATTGAGATAAATCCCCGCACCTCCCGCTCTTCAGCCCTCGCCTCCAAGGCCACCGGATTTCCCATCGCTCTCATCTCCGCCAAGCTGGCCTGCGGCCTGACATTGGATGAGATTCCTTACTGGCGGGATGGGACCCTGGATAGGTACACTCCCTCCGGGGACTATGTGGTGGTCAAGTTCCCCCGCTGGGGCTTCGAGAAGTTCAGAGGGGTGCAGGACAAACTGGGCACCCAGATGAAGGCCGTGGGGGAGGTCATGAGCATAGGCAAGACCTACAAAGAGGCTTTGCAGAAGGCCATACGCTCCCTGGAGAACGGCCGCTATGGCCTGGGATTTGCCAAGGATTTCAACAAGAGGTCCCTATCCGAGCTCATGGGCCTGCTCCGGGAGGCCACATCGGAGCGGCAGTTCATCATGTATGAGGCCCTGAGAAAAGGGGCCTCCATAGATGAGATTCACGCTCTGACCCATATCAAGCCCTGGTTTATCCAGCAGATGAAGCAGCTTGTGGATCGGGAGGAGAAGATCCTGGAGTACAGAGGCCGGATGCTGCCGGATGAGCTTCTCATCGCCGCTAAAAAGGACGGCTTCGCCGACAAATATCTTTCCAAGTTGCTGGCCGTGCCGGAGAAGGATATCCGCCAGGCCAGAGTTGGTTTGGGCATGGTGGAGACATGGGAGCCGGTTCCTGTGAGCGGGGTGGAAAATCAGGCCTACTATTTCTCAACTTATAACCGATCATCGGGAGGAGCAAAGGGAAGCGCTCAGCAATCCATAAAACAGGATAAAAAGGATAGCATCAGCCAGGGCAGCAGCCAGCGCAAGGTCATGGTCTTGGGAGGCGGGCCAAACCGCATAGGCCAGGGCATTGAGTTCGATTACTGCTGCGTTCATGCCGCCTTCTCTTTGCGGGCCATGGGATACAGTACCATCATGGTCAACTGCAACCCGGAGACGGTCTCCACCGACTATGATACCTCGGACAGGCTCTACTTCGAGCCCCTCACCGTGGAGGATGTCCTAAGCATATACGAGGAGGAGCAGCCGGAGGGGGTTATCGTTCAATTCGGCGGCCAGACGCCTCTGAACATCGCCCGGGAGCTGGCCGATGCCGGAGTTAGGATCCTGGGGACATCGGTTGATGCAATCGATCTGGCCGAGGACCGGGACCGATTCCGGATGATGATGGAGAAGATGAAGATCCCCATGCCCGAATCGGGCATGGCCAGCAGCCTGGAGCAGGCTCGGGAGGTGGCAGGCCGCATAGGCTATCCCCTCATGGTCCGTCCCTCGTACGTTTTAGGCGGCAGGGGAATGGAGGTCATCTTCGACCAGGAGATGCTGGAGAGGTATGTATTGGCGGCGGTTGACGTCACCCCGGAGCGGCCCATTCTCATCGACCGCTTCCTGGACAATGCCCTGGAGATGGAGGCCGATGCCCTCTCCGACGGGATAGAGGCCTTTGTTCCGGCGGTGATGGAGCACATCGAGCTGGCCGGCATTCATTCGGGCGATTCGGCCTGCGTCATCCCCCCGGTGAGCATACCGGAGAGGCACATTGAGACCATCAAGGAGTACACCCAGCGCATCGCCAGGGAGCTGCAGGTAGTGGGCCTCATGAATATGCAGTACGCTCTGGCCGAGGACAATGTCTATGTTCTGGAGGCCAATCCCCGGGCCTCCCGCACTGTGCCCCTGGTCTCCAAGGTCTGCAACATCTCCATGGCCAGCATAGCCACAGAGCTGATGATGAAAAAAAGCCTGGCGGATATGGCCCTCTCGGAGAAGAAGATACCCCACTTCGGAGTCAAGGAGTCGGTCTTCCCCTTCAATATGTTTCCCGAGGTCGATCCCCTCCTGGGCCCGGAGATGAGGTCCACGGGAGAGGTCCTGGGCCTGGCCGACTCCTTCGGTATGGCCTTTTACAAGGCGGAGGAGGCGGCCAAGTCCACCCTGCCGGATAAGGGAACGGTGCTGATCACCGTGGCGGGCAAGGATCACTCCGGGATCTTGAGCATGGCCCGGCAGTTTTTGGATATGGGATTTGAGATCAAGGCCACCCGGGGCACCCAGGAGTTTTTAGCCGATAACGGCATCAGATCGGAGCTGATATTGAAGCTGCATGAAGGTCGGCCCAATATCGATGACGCCATAAAAAATGGCCAGATCCAGCTGGTGATCAACACCCCCATAGGCAAGGCCAGCCAGTATGATGACTCCTATATCCGCAAGGCGGCCATCAAGTACAAGGTGCCCTACATCACCACCATCGCCGCCGCCTCTGCTGCGGCCAAGGGCATTGCCGCACACAGCAAGGGCCGGTCGGGGGTCAGGTCGCTGCAGGAGTATCACGGGGATATAAGATAGAAAAGGATCGAAGGGAAGGCTAGCCGCTTCCTGACTTTTTTAGATCGACATATTCTTTATAATCTTTCCTCATGCCGGATTAAAATAAGGCCAATAATGATAATGGCCAGTATATCTTCAATTCCAATGATCTTCGAAATATTGGCTCTTCGCTATTTCGTGTGGGTAACCTCAAGATATCGATCCTCAATTCCTTACTCATAGCCTCGCAATGATCCAAGCCTATGCGGCGATTGGCATTGGTCTTATCCCAAATGGTGATATCTTGGAGATTTGGCGATAACTCTAGTCTGACCTCAGGATTCAAGGCCACCCACAGAAAACCCTCATGATACTGCGTAGCATGCACGAAGGATGAAAAACCAATATGCTTTATGAGTTTTTCATCGGAAACAGCGAGGAGCCGAAATATTTTCAGGCGAAACACGATTCAGGTCTTAACCGGTGACGCATGATAGGCAATGTCGTGTTCTCCAACCATACCCAAGGGCTTTAAAGTGTATTGCTAAAGTATTATAACTTATTGAGGATAAAATTGGAATTGAATGAAGCTAATCCATAGATGCCGCGAGCTTGAGCATTAAGGGATATAATATTGGAGAGGTTTAAAAGAGAAAATCGTCCACATCTAACATTATATCCTAACATCTTTGAGTAAATCCCCGCACTCCTTGGCATGAATATAATGTGGGCGGCCATCAGCAATTACCTTTTTGCTTCTCAACATTTTTCGTGTATTGGCGTCCCAACGCCGAGCTACTGCAATAAGACAGAGCTTCTTTTTTCCTAGGCAATCCAGCTCTTCTTCAAGGCAAATTTCTTTACATTTATTTATGATCGAAAAGGCTTTTAGCGATCCATTTTCTATTTGTCTCGCAACTTTATTGACATGAAGGTTATTAGTTTTGAATTCTATAACAGCGATTAATAGTTCCTCAGCAGTTTCATTGACGAAAACGAGATAATCACACATTTCGATTGATTTTTCGCACAAAGGCTCTCCCTTCAAAATTATATAATTATGAAATCCATTTAATCCAAAAATACAACCGCCTTCACCAGAACAGGCTGTCCTAACAGCGTGTTTATGAATTGAACCCAAAGCATCTATTATTGACATTATTTGCTAAATTTCCTTGGAATAGAGATTTTCTTTTAATGCTACAGTCTCCTCATACAACGATTCTACTACTTTTGAAAAATCACGATCTGAGATGCCATCATGCTTTGTTACTTCTAATTTGTTTATTGTATATGAATCGGACTCGCTCTTTTCAAATACATAGGCACCAACTTCTCGAGATAACAAATAATCTTTGCAGGATCTCGACTTAATTGCACCCTGCAATATAAAATTGTTTAATTTTTGCAGCAGGTAGTCACTGTGGGTGGTTATTATTAATCGTACGCCCTTTCGAATTAGCTTTACTAAATATTTAGCTAATATTAACTGGTTTCCAGGATGTAGATGTGCTTCTGGTTCTTCTATTATCAATACATCGCCACGTTTTACAATATATTTCAAATACAGGATAATTGGTGTAAGTTCGGACACGGTGGAAGATGCCCTATGCAAAGGAATACATTGATCTAAATATCTATATTTGATGTCAGGATACATGCGCTCATCTTGAACACTTTTTATTATTTCGCCATTAATTAGCTCTCTTTCAAAGTCCTTGGCAAGATTGTTCAACGGCCCTTTCTTTTCCGGTAAATTATGTATGTTGTATATGAAACTTGAAACTGCGCCAGACAATTGATCCTGATTTGATTTATTCCCGAAGAAAGGATTCTTTTTATACTCATCAGTGAGGATTTTTTTCCTAACCAAAACTATGCCAGATCTTGCTGCTGGCAAATAGCGACATGAAATGCGCAAGAATTCTGAGGCCCTAAGACCAAAGATCATAATCGCTGAAATCATAAACTCCAACATTGCTTGTGAATTGGAATGGCTCGACAAATATGGTTTATCAATCTTATCAAGCTGGCTAATAATGAATTTTTTCTGATCATCTTCTAAATTGGTATTTACAGGCGTGTGTTCTCTAAGAATTAATTTATCGCCCTTTTTATAATTCATGCTAGCTGAATAAGATCCCATAATTGTTTTTATTTGAAAGGATTCTTTTCCAATTTGGATGAGATCGTCCAAAGGAGACGAAAACGCATAAATTAGTTCCTGACTCAGTCTATCTTCATATAGCGCTTTGAAAATAGTTTCTATTAGAGGCTCGATAGATTCGAAGGGGATTTTCTCTTTGCTTTTGAACTCCTCTAATCGCTTAGCTAGGTCTGGAAATTTATTCAAATATGGTTTAGCAAAGTCCTCATTGGAGATAATATTAATAATAGAGTCTAAATAAACGGGCATATTTTCTCCAGAACGAGTATGCGAATCAAATATTGATTGGATTAGCATCGCTATATACGACTTGCCTGAGCCATTTGGACCGATGAATAGTGTAAGCGGTCGCAATTTTATCTTGCCATATTCTATAGGGCCAAAATTTTTTATTTCAAATTCGAAATTGTATCCCATTTATCCCTCGTGCTATTCAGAACAGCCAGACTCTTAGATGCACGTAAATATCTTTCGCTTTCATCTTGCTGACCACTCTGGCCAAACTCCGAAATTCTCCTTATAATTAGATATTATATAGTAATATAAATATTGTACAATTTATCATTTATACTATTATGCACAAAACTATGATTGCATTATTTAAGTACGCGGTAGAATCTCAGAGGAAAGCCTTTTTATAGAACATCAAATACTGTGAACCACAGATTTAGCCTAAAAGCTCTAAAATCAAGATTACCGGAGGACTATCTAAATGGCAGGAATGGGCGGAACGCCAATCATAATTTTAAAGGACACCCGCAGAGAGTCGGGAAAGGACGCCATCTCCAACAACATCATGGCGGCCCGGGCGGTGGCCAATGCGGTGCGGAGCACCATGGGCCCCAAGGGCATGGACAAGCTTCTGGTGGACTCCATCGGGGATGTGACCATCACCAATGACGGTGTGACTATTTTAAAGGAGATGGATGTGCAGCATCCTGCAGCCAAGATGCTCATCGAGGCGGCCAAGACCCAGGACAAGGAGGTGGGAGACGGCACCACCACAGTGGCCGTGCTGGTGGGCGAGCTGCTCAAGAAGGCCGAGGTTCTCCTGGACCAGAAGGTCCACCCCACCATGATCGTGCAGGGATACCAGATGGCGGCGGAGAAGGCCATAGAGATCGCCAAGAGTATGGCTGTGGACGTCTCGGAGAATGATCGGGCTTTGCTGAAGAAGATCGCCGATACGGCCATGACCGGCAAGCTCGCCGAATCCGGTGAAAGCAAGATGTCCGAGTATGCTGTGGAGCTGGTGTTAAACGCCCTGGAGAGCTACAACGGCAAGAAGAAGTTCGACATGGACCGGGTCAATGTGGAGAAGAAGGTGGGTGAGAGCACCCTCGACTCCCAGATCATCGAGGGCGTGGTGATCGACAAGGAGATCGTGCATCAGAACATGCCCCGAAAGGTGGAGGACGCCAGGATCGCCCTGCTCTCCACGCCCATTGAGTCCAAGGACACCGAGACCAAGGCCGAGCTGCAGATCACCACCTCCACCCAGTTCCAGCAGTTCATGGAGCATGAGAAGGCCCGGGTCAAGGAGGCGGCGGATAAGGTCATAGCCAGCGGGGCCAATGTGGTATTCACCCAGAAGGGTATAGACGACCTGGCCCAGCACTACCTGGCCAATGCCGGCATACTGGCACTGCGCAGGGTGATCAAGAAGGATCTGGACCGCCTGGTCCGGGCCACCGGGGCCACCATTGTCACCGGCCTGGATGAGCTCAAGCCGGAGCTACTGGGCAGCGCCGCCCTGGTGGAAGAGAAGCGCATCGGCAGCGGCATAATGACCTTCATCTCCGGCACCCGGAACCACTCCGCCACCCTGCTCTTGCGGGGCGGCACCCAGCAGGTGTTAAACGGCCTGGAGAGGGCGCTGGACGATGCTCTGCATGCCGTGGCCGATGTTGTAGAGGATGGGAAGATGGTCCCCGGCGGGGGAGCCCCGGAGATAGAGCTGTCTTTGCGGCTGAAAGAGTATGCCGCAACTCTTAAGGGCCGGGAGCAGCTGGCGGTGACAAAGTTCGCCGAGGCCCTGGAGATAGTGCCCAAGACCCTGGCCGAGAACGCCGGATATGATGCCATCGACAAGGCGGTGGAGCTGAAGAGCCAGCATGAGAAGAATAAGAATGCCGGGATCGATGCCTACAGCGGAGAGATCAAAGACATGCTGGCCCAGGGCGTGGTCGAGCCCCTGAGGGTCAAGATCCAGGCTATACAATCAGCCACCGATGCCGCCTGCCTCATCCTGCGCATCGACGATGTCCTGGCATCCACCAAGGAGCCGCCAGCGCGGGCCCCCGGCGGAATGCCTCCGGGAATGGGAGGCATGGGCGGTATGGGCATGCCACCGGGCATGGGTGGAATGGGCGGTATGGGAGGCATGCCGCCAGGGATGTTCTAGGAAGATCCTGTCGGCTCCCCTTGGGAGCCCCGCCCTTTTTATTTTGCTTGTGCTTTCCTTGTATCTCTTCTCCCGTCGCTTCTACCTCAGCATCACCCGGCTCAGCGTCACCAGAAATAGAGCCATCAGAAGCCATCCCAGCAATGTCTCCATAACCGTCAGGAACTCGAAGCCCTCGATGATGGAGAAGTTCTGGGGCGTCTTGCCCAAAAATTGCATGCTGCTGAAGTAGAAGGCATTGTTGAGGGTGACCCCATCCCCTAACTCATCCTGTCCCTCTTTCTCATCCGGCTGCAGGGCATTGCCCGCCCAGAAGATACCGGTGAAGAGCAGGATGATGGCGAGGCTCAGGAGGATGGTGTGGGATGGTCGCACCCCGTAGCCGCAGGAGATCCAGGCCAGCCGGTCGAACAACCTCTGGAAGGAGCGGTGGGAGCGGGCCTGCTTCTCCTTGCGGTACTGGTAGTAGCACTCATCCTGATCCTCGAACTGCTCCAGGTTGCGGAAGTTTCGTACCAGGTTAAGGTAGACCGAGCCGTTGTAGGGGATGTGATCCCTGATCGAATTCCAGCGCACCACCAGGCGGTTGAAGTTGAAGTCCTTGAGATGAATGGCAGAGCCGTCCGGAAAGACGGCATCGGATAGTTTCAGGGTGTAGACCTTGGCATTGACCAGATGGAAGTTTCTCTCAAACCGCGCTCTGCCGAAGTCGGCGTCATTAAAGCGAGCCCTGCTGAAGTTGGCCTCGGTGGCGAAAGAAGCCCGGGAGAAGTTGGCCACTCCGGCAAACTCGGCATCGGAGAATCCGGCATCCTCCATAAAGCCCGATCCGGAGAAGTTGGCCGCCTTGGTGAAGCTGGTTCCGTCAAAGTCCACCAGTCCGGAAAAGCAGGCATGATCGAAGAATACATCCCCCTTGATCACCGAGTATTCTATCTTGATACTCGACTTGATGATCTTCTGCCTCTTATTATTGAGAGGCAAATCCAGCCGGTGAAGATCCAGGTCACCGTAGATTATGACATTCTCGTACTCTACCGGCTTTCCCTTCTCGATCTTCTCCAGGATCTCCTCGGCCTTGATCATCAGCAGGCTATCGACCATAGACGAAGCAGAAAATCGATAAAAGCAGATAATCTTTGCGGTGCTGGCCTTCCAGTGCCCTTCCAGATAATGGCAGCCTGGATTATAGTCCGCTCTCTGCCAGGATCTTAACCGCCCAACCGGATCCTCAGATCTGCTATGAGTTTCTCCCGAAGAGCATCCTCTCCACCCAGTCCCAGTCGTGCTCATAGATATGAGCCGAGGCACTGGTGGTGGAGATAGAGCCCGGCTCCGCCCCCACCTCGCCGGCCACATATTGCAGCAGCCGGGCCAGGCCGTAGAGGTTAGCGGGATAAGCCCCGGCAAAGTCGTGGCTGCGGAAGAAGATGGATAGATGCAGTCGCCCATCGCGCAGCTTGAAGTCGTCCACAATCATGCAGGGGACCTCCTCCTTTTTGCTGTCAACAGGGGCAATCCAGGTAACCGCCGTGGCCCGGCGGGTGCAGGAGGAGGAGCGAAGCCGGGATATGGCCTGCTCTATCTGATCCAGGGGGGCGCAGCCGGGCAGAGCCCAGGCCCTCAGCCGCTCGCCATAGGTGTACTCAAAACCGGGATTGTCTCCCGAGAGAAGCTGCCGGGAATACTCCTCCAGACGCTCCTCATTCCAGGAGCAGCCAGGGGGGATCATATCTCCATAGGGGTCTTCCACCACCATCTGCAATGAGAGGATCTCCTTGATCCTGGTCCCCCTCTCGTCTGTGATCTCTCCCCCCTGCCGCCAGATGAGAGCCAGACCCCTCTGCCAGGCCTCGGATATGCTGTCCGCCCGGATGAACCGCCCCAGTCTTGCCATGAAAAAGCACCCCTACTGCCTGACCTGGCTCGACCCGGCCGCCTCTCCCGCCCCCTCTCCGGTCAGCTCGGCTATGGCCTCCGGCGGAAAGGACTTGACAATATCGATCTTCTTGACACAGCGTGTGGCTATGCCGTATTTTTTGGCTATTGGCTTGAGCTCTCTCATGCTGTAGTCCCTGGCGATCTCCTCAATATCCATGTGTCCACCTCTGGAGTACCAGGTAGATTAAGCTTCTTTTGAATCAACTCTACACCGGCTAGATGCCCGCATTTAGGAAAAGATATTTTTAGAGACCGGCCAGGAGAGAATACAATGCCAGACTTCGAATGGGCCTTGACCAATGCCCTGAATGCGTTCTTCGAAAAAGACGGCGTTGCCGCCATAGCCTACCGGCTCAAGCAGTCCCCCTTCGCCGCCCAGTTCATGGACATACTGGTGGACTCCAAGACCCCCGAATACTATCTGGCCATAGAATGCAAGAGTCTGGACGCCCGCAAGACAAAGTCGCTTTACTTCGGCAGGTACTTCAGCCGCGCCGCCGGAGCTCATCAGCTCTCCCGGGAGACGGAGTTCATCACCCGCTCCGGCCGGCAGGGCATACTGGCCGTCGAGCTGCGCCGCGGGGCGGGAAAGGCCCGCACAGCCCACCTGGTCCCCTGGGGGCAGATCTACCAGAGCTTCTCTGAGGGCAAGAGCGGCCTGTCCCTCCGGGATATAGAGATCAATCCTCCCCTGGAGAGAGAAAGAGGGGTCTACAAGATATCAAGGTTGGACATTGTGCGAATAACAGGATACTTCGATATGGCGACGATAAGAGACGATTTTGAAAACGATGAATAATGGCAGACGCAGGAATAATCTTTCTAATCTCTATTTCTTTTCTGCCCCGCCTCTCTCCAGAGCCTCAATAATCAGAGAAGCAATTTTCTTTGCAGCCTCTTCATTAGCAGTAGCATCTTTCTCACTAACCTCCGGCTTGCTCTCATCCAATTTTGCTTGATCTGATTCCGATTTAACACCTTCCCGGAGTCCAAGCCTGCTGAAGAAAAGCAGAATATGACCATATATCCATAATAGGACCCCTTTTGCCTCTTTATTTACCAAGATCAGCAATAGAGCGGCGATTATTGTGTAATATGAATTGATCAAGCCCCACCACCGTATAATCGGCTCATCTACAGTAACCGTTTCCTTGAAAAGATAGGGGGTGCCTTCAATCCATATTGCGGGTATAGTATAAGTTCCAGTTTTATTGTAGCTTATCTGTCTATTCAGTGATATAATATTGTTTGTATCAAAATTCAATCTGGCGGAACTATTTCCATATAGGTAACCATCAGCGGATTTGACCTCAACATTTATATTTTTTAAATATGTATTTGAAGCTGCGCCGGTGTATCTTATGATATAAGCTATATCCAATTTCTTCCATTTATCAGGGATCCAAGAAGAATTGAAAAATACCTTTGTGCTTCCCAAGATCGGATCGACCTCAAACCTGTAGTCAGGCTTGCCGACTTCTATATGCATAGGGTAAATTATATCCGGCCATCCTTTGAAATCTTCATCCTTTATTCTTATTATCGACTCTGTATTGAACACGCCACTCTTTTTTGGACGAACATAGTACCAATAAAACAGCCTATCTTTGCTTCCCAACCTCTTAATATTAAATCTTAGAATCTCATTCCGGTCGGAGATATTCCACTGACTTTGATTCAACATATTTGTTTCAAATTTTAAATAATAAATCATTTGATCAGATATATTAAGGAGGGCGACTCCTTCATCCGCATTATGATTGTCAATCATAAATAATATCCAATTATCGGATGCGTTGTTATCGCTTATCCTGATGTTCTCCATCTGAATGCTGCTACACCCAGGATAGCTGATATTAACGTTTGATGGATTTATCCACTTGATTCCGAAATTTTCTCTCATATATTTGGAAAGGTTTTCTAAGTTCTCGCTATTATTATCAATACCCATGTTTTTATTACAGGTAAGTATATTATATACAGTATTCACACTAGGGATGTAATTAATTTGAGATTTGGATTCCGGATTAGCATAGATTTTCCCATAGGATATTGGATCTGCCGAACTTAGGGGAATATCCCGCAAAAGAGCCAGCCTCATCAAACTAATTTCATCAAGATACATAGCTTTCTGATAGTTTATAAGCGGTATTTCCAAAAAGTGATCATACATACTGCCACGAGAAATGGCTCTTAATTGGTCTATATAGTCTAGCTTTACTATTTCGCTTAAGCTGTCTGCAGGAGGGACCAGGTTGAGAGACTCATCTAAGAGTTCATAAATATCGATATCATTAATCGCATCATCTAGTCTATTCTTCTTAATAGATGTTATTTCTACGTCTACCCGCAAGCGGTTGGCGTGCCCCTTTCCGGTTTCAACTGGCGTAACGGTTTTCTTTATCGTCAACGGACCACCAGTAGCAGGAGCATATCCTGAAGGTACAGAGGAGACCACTCTCGGCTCCCCGCCGTTGGGCGACTGTACATCTGAAGCTGGAACTACAGGTACGTCACCTGATAGGGTTAAAGGAACATCTGAATATTCGGATACGCCACCCGACGGCAAAGCCTCAGCAACATCTTCGGAAGCCTCGTGGGATACGCCACCCTGCGGCAAAGCCTCAGCAACATCTTCGGAAGCCTCATGGGATACGCCACCCTGCGGCAAAGCTTCAGCAACACCCTCGGAATCAGAGCTGGCCTCATTCTGTCCGCTGGCGGGCAAACCAATAAAGAAAATAAGTAAAAATAAGAGGCGGTGGTTCATTTTACCTATTCTAATGAGAATAAATTTATTAATTTTTCTATATCAGTTTTTAACTTAATATAGAAATATTCCAACCAACTCCAAGATCCATCGCTTTTAATTCCTGGACTTTCATACTCTTCTGACGGACCTCGGTCTGATACCCCACCGGAGGGAAGAGGCTC
>DAWB01000153.1:0-10803 GCA_002505805.1 Methanosaeta sp. UBA80
GGCGTAACTCCGGAATGTCGGATATATACCGAAATAGATATTTAATGAAGATATAAGGAGCTTCTTCCTTTTGGAGAAACCAAGTGTCTTTCTTGTTAACCTTCGATTTCTTTCGCGTATTGTGAGGTTGTTTCGTTCGATGAAGGCAGTATTAATATGACTACTAATAGGAGAGTGCGCAATTGATTTCATTGCAGCATCTTTTTCCGACAACGAATGCCATTACAGCTTTATTAACAGGATCAAATGCGATCATAATCCAGGCATTCCCATATTCCTTCAACAAGCACTCAAGTTCAGTCAAATTCTTTTCTTTTTAAAAATATATCCCCATAATTCATCCAATTGACATTCATCAAGATGATAATTAGTCATAAGAGTCGCAGCAACATCCTCCATGTGATCTCCAATACGATTTATTATCGATCCAACTGTATCTTTACTTACACCGACAATGCGTGACGTTGCGCGAATTCCATTGCCTTCACTCAAGCATTTCAAGATTTGATAGACCTTCTCATCCGGCAAATGGCATTCAAATAATGGAGTCCCTCTTCTCTCTGAAAATGTTCTCTTGCATGTAGTGCACTTGAACAGGTTCTGTGTTTCTCCCGTGCCATATTTCCGAACGAATATAATATTCCCATTGGCTCTATTTTTGTGATCGATGCAGTCTTCATACGGGCAGAAAAGAGTTGTAGCCCTTAATTTCATCATCTGATGGTATGGTTCATTCTTAGCCTTCCTTGCCATAATCCCCTCCCTAAAATATTCCCTTCGGAGGAGATTATAACACAATCTATTATTAATAATTATAGGACACTAAGAAGCTTTTAGGACTCTACAGGGAAGATGATGGGGAAAAGCTTAACAGATCAAGCAACAACGCATCAGGATGTGCCCGATGTCAGCCTGATCATTCCCACCAGAAATGAAGCCGCGACCATCTGTGAGTGCATCGAGAGAGCCAAGCAGGTCTTCCTCAAGATGGAGCTGGATGGCGAGATCCTGGTCTCGGACAGCTCCACCGATGATACTCCCAACCTGGCCCGCTCCTGCGGGGCAAGGGTTATAAAGCCGGATAAGCTGGGATACGGGAACGCCTACCTGGCCGGCTTTGATCAGGCCCGGGGAGACTATATCGTCATGATGGATGGAGATCTGACCTATGATCCCGGGGATATGGAAAGCATGATCTCCCTGCTCCAAGGAGGGCAGTGCGACCTGGTCATGGGCTCAAGGCTCAAAGGCAGGATTCTCCCCGGGGCCATGCCCGCCCTTCATCGTTATATCGGCAATCCGGTCCTGACCTGGATACTGAATCTGCTCTTCTCTGCAGGCATATCCGATGCCCATTGCGGCCTGCGGGCCATAACCAGGCCGGCCCTAAAGAACCTGGGCCTCAGATCGGGTGGGATGGAATTTGCCTCGGAGATGCTGATTGAGGCGGCGGGAATGAATTTAAGGATCTGCGAAGTGCCCATAGTCTACCATCCCCGCAAAGGCGCCTCCAAGCTCAACTCCTTTACCGATGGCTGGAGGCACCTTCGATTCATGATGCTCTACCGCCCGGCGCCGTTTCTCCTCTTTCCCGGCCTGCTGGCCATAATTCTCGGGCTGCTCCTGGCAGTAGAGGTGTACCTGAGCGACGGCTCCAGGATGCATTCAATGATCTTGGGCGGCCTGCTGGTGATCATAGGCTATCAGATGCTTTTGGGGGGACTTTATTTCAGAGCATTCGCTGCCTTTTACAGGCAAACCCGCTCGGGAAGAATAAAGCGCTTGACCAGCTATCATTCCCTGGAAAAAGAGCTGCTGCTGGGAATATTATTGCTTGCCGCAGGAGTTGCTGTGGGGGGGACGGTCCTCTTGAGCTGGGGCGCATCCGGCTTTGGAGCCCTCTATGCTGCTCAGAGCGCCATGATGGCCATGATCTTATGCATACTGGGAATTCAAACCCTGTTCTCCGGGACATTTATAAGCCTGCTCTTGCTTCAGAGCAGCCAGGATTAGCTAAAAAGCAGCGCAAAAGAGCCTTTCTAGCTCTGGCCTCAGGATGGAGGGCTGATTTATCCGGATTTTCGGCTCCTTTGGCCGCGAGAAGCCCGATCTTGGATCTCAGCCGTGCTTTTTTCCCGGCTCCAGCAGCCAGTCGTAGGGTATCAGATCGCTGTCCGGAGAGAGTCGAAATTCATCAGGTTCCCTATAATCGTAGGGATGGCTGGGCACGCTGAGGAAGTAGGCGGTTTCCTGGCCCAGGGCCTTGAAGCCGTGATACACCATTGGAGGCACGCTTATGAGCAGGGGATTTTGCTCTCCCACAAAGAACTCATTTACCTCCCCCTGGGTGATCGATCTCTCCCTGCCGTCATAGAGAGCCACCTTCATCATCCCCTTTATGCAGGTGAAGTTATCCGTCTGCTTCTTATGGTAGTGCCAGGCCTTGACCACTCCGGGATAAGCAGTGGTCAGGTACACCTGGCCGAAGCGGTTGAATATCTCATCATCGCAGCGCAGGATCTCCATCAGCCAGCCGCGCTCATCAGGGATTACCCTCAGATTCTTGGTCTTTACCCCATCGATCATATTCTCACCACTGATCCATCACCCATTATAAAGAGGCAACCTCTTGGCTTTCGGTTCTCTCTGCCATAGCCCCGTTTAAGCCTTTGCTTATGAACTTATGAAGGAACAGAATAGCCGACATTCAGACAACGGGAATGATAATATTGATTTTAAGCTGCTCTGCGGTCCCTTGTTGATAGATAATAATTAAGCTGGTCGGAGATTATGTCCCTTAAATCGGATTTGACGCTGTAGCCAATAGCTTTGATCTTTCTGGCGTCTGATAAGAGTATGGGAACCTCAGCCGGTCGGAATCTCTTGGCATCGAAATTGACTTTAATTTCGCCCTTATGGGTATGAACGATTATTCCAGCGTCATCCAGTACAAACTCCAATTCCTCGCGCAGCATCATCTCATCAAGCCTGGTTCTCTTAAAATTCATTCCAAAGATGCTCGAGTTCTCCATGACAAGCGGCTCAGTAACAGCTTTATCCCCGGAGAAGGTCTCGATATTATTTATCTCATAGCCGGCACCTTCCAGACTCAAGAGCAGAAAGCTGATGACTGAGTTGGTTCTTTCCGATCCCTGGTTGTAGACGGCCCCGTATTCACCCTTCTCTGCCAGAATGATATAGCCATCAATTATGTCCGAGACATGGCTCCAATCCCGGAAGGCATTGACATTTCCGATGCTTAAGGAGTCGATCTCGCCAAATTTCAGTTTCATTACCTGGCTGGTTATGGCTGAGGTTACAAACATCGCTCCCCTTCCCGCTCCCTCATGATTGAAAGCTCTGGACACAACTGTCTTTATGCCATATGAATGCCAGTAATTTCTCATCAGATAGTCGCCGTAGACCTTGCTAACGGCATAGGGAGACATCGGTCTGAGGGGATTTTCTTCGGATATGGGGATCTCAGGAATTCTATGAGGCTCTGGGAACACCGATCCATAGCGGCTTTTTGCTTTGTCGTACTGCTGGGAGGAAGATATGACCAGGCCGTATTCCTCGCTGCTCCCGGCAAAGACCACAATCGGATCTGCGTCTTTTAGCCGGATGGCCTCCAGAAGATTGGCAGTCCCACAGCAATTGGTGCCCATTGTCTCCAGAGGATCGGAAAACGATCTGGGAATAAAGGACTGTGCGCCGAAATGAAATATTATATCCGGAGAGCTTATAGTAATTGCATTCCCCAGGCTGGAGATGCTCTCAAGGTCTCCCTCAATGAGATTGATGCCCTTGTCTATCTTCTGTCTCTTGATATTGTATGGAATCTGCCCGTCGGAACGTCTTCTAACCAGACCATATACATTGGCGCTTCTATCGATTAGCTCTCTGGCAAGCAGGGAGCCAACAAACCCGCTGATTCCGGTTATCAGTATATTCTTATTCTTGCAGCCCATGTGAATTCAATCCTGTTTATAATAACATTGAAACAGAAGGATGGTCAATATGATCAAGATAGTTCCCTACCTTCAAATCCATGTAGCATATTATCGCTATCCCAGGCTGAAACAGGATTTAAAGCTAACCCCCGTCCGCCCGGTTGTCAATCCTTCCGCATCTATTCTGGATGAGAGCAGGTTTATAAATAATCCTGCATATGAGCAGACAACTCAAGATTTATATGATCCGGACTGGGCAGGAAGACTTATAGAAAATAGAATTGATGGGTGGGTCAAAAAAGACAAAGGAATGATAGATGAGTCGAAAGAAAACGGAATTGAGTGTGCAATGAAGATATTACATACCCCAGTTCGGCTTTATGCCACCGGTGGAGTAGAGAGCTATGTGCTCAACCTCACCAGATCGCTGGCCGACCTGGGCCATGAGGTCAAAGTCATCTGTTCTGAATCGGATAAAGATATGGGCTGCGATCCGAGGGTATCGGTCGAGACTCTCAGAAGCTGGGGCCGGATTGCCAATACCAATATCACTCCCGGGCTTCCTCTGGCGCTGCTAAAGGAGAACTTCGATGTCATGCACACTCATCTTCCCACGCCCTGGAGCGCTGACTGGAGCCTTCTCGCCTGCCTGGCTAAAAAGAAGCCTCTGATCTTGACCTATCATAACGACATAGTGGGATCCGGAATTGACCGGTATCTGGCCAGCCTTTACAATGCCACAGCGCTCAATCTGCTCCTCAAGAGATCGGCCAGAATTCTGGTAGCCAGGCCCAGGCATGTCTCTTTCCGTCTAAAGCCCTTTATGGATAAGGTGGAATTCGTGCCGGTGGGGGTGGATGTACAGCTCTTCCATCCCCGGGAGAGGAAGCCTGAAGGAGACATATTCTTTTTGAGCGTCCTCGATGCCTTCCACAGCTACAAGGGGCTGGATGTTCTGCTGGGGGCGCTGAAGGCGGTAAAAGAGCAGATCCCCCAGGTCATTCTGGTGGTGGGAGGAGGTGGAGAGCTGCTGGAGCATTACCGGCAGCGGGGAAGGGAGCTTGGCCTGGAGAAAAATGTAAGATTTGAGGGACGCCTCTCCCAGCAGAGGCTCCTCGAGATCTACAATGGCTGCAAGCTCTTTGTTCTCCCTTCCCTCTCCGCCGAGCAGGAGGGATTCGGAATTGTGCCTCTGGAGGCCATGGCCTGCGGCCGACCCGTGGTGGTCACCGATATTGTGGGTGTGGCCGAGGATGTTGGCAGGACCGGAGCGGGGATCGTTGTAAAGCCGGCGGATGAGAATGCCCTCTCCAGGGCCATAGTCTCAATCATCGCTGATGGGAAGAGCGCCGCCAGGATGGGAGACGCGGGAAGGCGTCTGGTGGAGGAGAAATACAGCTGGAAGACCGTGGCTCTCCAGGTGGAGCGCATTTATCGGGAGGCGGCAGAGGATGGGCAAAATTAGCGTTGTTGTGGTCAATTTCAACGGCAAGAGGTTTCTGGATGACTGCCTCAGCTCTCTTTCCGTCCAGACCTACAAGGATTATGAGGTGATCGTAGTAGATAACGCCTCCCGGGATGGAAGCGTGGAGCATATAAGGTCCCGCTTTCCCTGGGCCAGGATAGTGGAAAATAAAGTCAACCTGGGCTCAACCGGCGGGAACAACTCCGGCATTCGCGAGGCAGAAGGTGAGTTCATTGTCACCCTCAATAACGACACCAGTGTGGAGAAGGATTTCCTGGAACGGCTGGCCGGACCCATGTCCGATCCCGGCATAGGAATGTGCGGCAGCAAGATGCTATATCCCAATGGAAAGATCAACTCCACCGGCCTGTGTCTCTCCCGGAGCGGTGCTTCCTGGGACCGGGGAGCATCCGAGGAGGATCTGGGGCAGTACGACCGCCAGGAAGAGATCTTCGGGGCCTGCGCCGGAGCAGCTCTCTACAGGAGGAAGATGCTGGATGAGATCGGCCTCTTCGACGAGGACTTTTTCATATTCATGGAGGATATCGATCTGACCTTGCGGGCCCGCTGTGCCGGATGGAGATGCATATACGTCCCGGAGGCAATCGCCCATCATCTGCACGGTGCCACCGCCGGAGTGGGATCGGATCTTACAGTTTATTATGGCAACAGAAACATCATGTGGCTGCCGGCCAAGAACTATCCTCTGCCCTTTTTGATCACCTGCCTTCCCTGGATTCTGGGCAGAAACCTCATGGCTTTAGCCTATTACACCCTGAAGGGCAGGGGCAGGGTGGTTCTGAAGGCCAAATGGGACGGACTTCTAGGTCTGCCAAAGATGATGGCCAAGAGAAAGACCATCCTCCGAAAGGTTCCCTGGAGAGAGGTCGGGAGATATATCCGCACCTGGGCAGGCTCCCGACGGGGATGAGATCCTGATCTGCGGAGCCTGTGGTGTAATCAGTGCCCCAGACCGACTGGATCACATGGCTGGGACTGCTGAAAAATAAGGCTTGAAATAGAGATCCTGGCTTGGGGAGACGGTCACCATTGACCCGGCCAGCATTTCCTATAGGCTGGACCTGAACTGATGGGCGATGGGAGCAGAATTTTAGGTTTGTTTCTTTGCGCGGCCATCTAAAAGATAGCTACCAGCAGCAGGGTCAACAGCCCCATGGTGATGCAGAAGGCGGAGAAGTTCACTTTTTTTGCATATGCTATCAGCAGATCCATTGTCATATATCCTGCTACAAAAGATGCCAGTATGCCAGGCTGGCTGAGGCAAGGGGCATCTCAACCAGGAAAAGGGAATGATTTAGAGCCAATGCTCCCAATACCGCCGGCACGCTGATCATGAAGGATATGGCCAGAGCCTCATCCTGTTTTAAGTTCCTCATGAGAAGAGCAGCCAATGTGGTTCCGGATCGGGAGATCCCGGGCAAGATAGAGAAGCCCTGCACCAGCCCCAGAATGATCATGTCCATGGCGTTCATATCTTGGATGCTGCGGGCTCCAGTTCCTCTGAGCCTGAGCAGCAGTCCGGTTAAGATCAGCAGAGCACCTATGAGCACAGTGGCCTGCATCCCTCCTTTAAATCCTTCCCTAAAGAGAAGATAGAGGGGAATCCCGGTGATACCGGTGCTGATTGTGGAGATGATCAGCACTCTTGCATTTGGGTGCTGGGGTTCTTGAGAGCCTTGAGGAATTCTTCCTTGAACCGGATTAAAACGGCGGACATGGTGCCCAGATGAAGCAGTATGGAATAGGAAAAAGCATCATTCGGCGAGATTCCAAGCCATCCTATCATAAATGGCATGCTCTGGCCCTGGCTGCTTATCGGCAGCCATTCCGTGATTCCTTGCAGAATGCCGAGAAGGATGGCCTGAAATGGGTCAATCATCATGCCAAGATAATTTGAAGCATTATTTGAGAGTATCCAGCCTTCCGCCGATTCCATAGCAATAATTCCATCGCAATATGCACTCGCAGGATGAAGGGATAATTCTCTAGAAAATGGCCAGATTATGCTATCGACCTGTGCTATCGACCGGCCGGGGAAAAATCCAGGCCTATAAGGATTGGCTCCTCCTCCCTGTCGTATAGTAACGATTAAGGGGGAAGAGGTGAATAATATCATAGCTAAAAAAATGGGGGAAAAAATGCCATCCAAAATAGTTCCGCGAGAATCGGACAATCCCATTCTGGAGGAGTACAAGGAAGACCTGAGCCATAAGCCCGGATACGGTATTCGTCCTGCCGGATACGACGATGAGCGTCTATTGCGGCTGGAAGAGCTTTTGGGAAAGGTGCAAGAGAGGCTTACAGATCTGGAGAAGAGGATCAAGAAATTAGAAGAAAAATAAGCTATTGAATGCTGTTTTTCTCTCTCAGTCATCCGAGAAGATTTGCTCTACCTCTCTATCTATTTTTTATTGCAGGCGGAATATATTTTTTGAGCAGCAGTGATAGGGATACAACAGTTACCGAGCTTGCGGCCATGGCCATGCCGGCCAGCTCGGGCCGGAAGGTTATGCCGAAGGCGGGGTATAGGGCACCAGCCGCCACCGGGACCAGAAGAGCATTGTAGGCGAAAGCCCAGAAGATATTCTGCTTGATGCGGGAGATTACCTTGCGGCTGAGCTGAATTGCCGCCACGGCATCCAGCAGATCATCCTTCATCAGAACTATTTCTCCGGTCTCAATGGCCACGTCGGTTCCACTGCCGATGGCTATGCCTACATCGGCCTGAGCCAGGGCAGGAGCATCATTGATGCCATCGCCCACAAAAGCCACCCGGCTGCCCGCTTCCTGTATTCTCTTTATCTCTCCAGATTTGTCTTCCGGCAGGACCTGGGATAGAGCTTTCTTGATGCCCAGCTGATCGGCTATGGCGGCAGCGCTCTTGGCGTTGTCTCCCGTAATCATGACCACGGATAGATTCATTTTCTGCAACTGGGAGACGGCATCTTGAGCCGTGGACTTGAGCTGGTCGGATATGGAGAAGGCGGCAGATCCCCTGCCGTCCAGGGCCAGCAGCACGGCTGTCCTTCCCTGCGCCTCATAGAATGATGCTTTTTCCAGCATTTCCGGTGGCACGGATATGTCCTCATCGGTAAAGAGCATCCGGTTTCCGGCTACCACCCTATGCCCCTCCACCATAGCCAGAACGCCCTTGCCCGGTCGGGCCTGGAAGTCCTCCGCCTGGGACAGATCCAGTGCCATATGCCGCGCCTTGCGGACCAAGGCTTCCGCCAGAGGATGCTCGGATGGAATCTGGGCCGAGGCGGCCAGTCGCAACGCTTCGTCTTCCCCCACACCATAGGCAGTCATATCTGTGACCTCCGGCCTGCCCACAGTGAGGGTTCCGGTCTTGTCGAAGGCCACCACATCAAGCTTCTCTGAGGCTTCCAGAGCTTCGCCGCTCTTGATCAGAATTCCCAGCTCGGCGCCCCTCCCGATGCCCACGGTGATGGCAGTGGGAGTGGCCAGGCCCAGAGCGCAGGGGCAGGCTACCACGAGCACCGATATGAGAGAGGTGAGGGAGAAGAGCAGGCTATTGTGGGCCACAAAATACCAGTAGATGAATGAAGCCAGGGCGATGGAGATGATGGTGGGGATGAAGTAAGATACAGCCCGGTCG
The DNA here is from genome assembly GCA_002505805.1 of Methanosaeta sp. UBA80. Classification (GTDB taxonomy): domain Archaea; phylum Halobacteriota; class Methanosarcinia; order Methanotrichales; family Methanotrichaceae; genus Methanothrix. The sequence goes on from DAWB01000153.1 coordinate 9,059, forward strand.
GCGATCCTCTGTACCCTCGGCCTGGATCCCTGCGCCGCCTCTACCAGGGAGATGATTCGGGCTAAAGCAGTGTCTTTTCCCACCCTGGTGGCCCTGATCTGTAATGAGCCGTTCTTGTTGAGCGTACCTCCCACAGCGGGGCTTCCCGGCTTCTTCAAGACGGGAATGCTCTCCCCGGTGATCATGGACTCGTTTACATAGCTCTCACCCTGCTCCACCGCCCCGTCAGCAGGAATCTTCTCTCCTGGCCGGACCAGGAGCAGATCACCAATCAGGATCTCCTCGGCATAGATCTCCTTTTCCTTTCCATCTTCGAGGATGACCGCTTTCCTGGGCTGCAGCCCCACCAGATTGACAATGGCCTCGGAGGTCCGGCCTTTAGCTCTGGACTCCAGGTAGCGTCCTAGGGTGAGGAAGGTGGCCAGCATTACAGCAGTCTCATAGAACATGAAATCAGGTGTGAGCACCACACCAAAGGTTCCCAGAATGCTGGAGAGATAGGCTACCCCTATACCCATGCCGTACATTACATCCATATCCAGAAGCCGGTGGGAGAGGGATCGGATGGCTGTCCGAAAGATGGGCAGGCTCAGATAGATGAAGACTGGCCCGGACAGGGCGAGCATGATCAGCCCCATTGTATCGGGAACCGTCTCATGATTGTTCATGGGAAATATCTGGTGCAGGGGCAGGTACATCAGGAGCATGAGCAGAAGGCTGGCCACAGCACCGATGATGATGCGCTTCTTCTTTTCCCCAAGATCTCTCTCCAGTGCCTCATTCTCCCTGTCGGTGGCGCCCTCATCACCCGCCAGTCCCAGGAACTGGTAGCCGGCATCGATAACCGCCTTTTTCATCTCTGCCAGGCCCACCAGGCGGGGATTGTATATCACATAGGCCTTCTCCGAGGCCAGGTTTACCCGCGCCTCCACCACTCCATCCAATTTCAGCAGAGCCTTTTGCAGAGCCGCTACGCACATGGCGCAGGACATGCCCCCGATCTTGAGCACGACCTCATCATCTACAACATCATAGCCTGTATCTTTTATGGCCTTCTCCAGATCGGCAAGGTTGAGGCGTTCCGGATCATACTCGATCAAGGCCGTCTCTGCTGCCAGGTTGACCGCAGCTGATATAATCCCGTCCAAGTTTTGCAGAGACCTCTCTACAGCCGCGCTGCAAGCAGCACAGGCCATGCCTGACACCTTGATCTCAACCTTTTTATTTGCGGTCATAAAACATCCTCGAGAATCCGTCCCTTTTGTCCGGACCCTTGGCCGGACGCCCTCAAGGTCAGACTCCGACTCTGAGCAGCACTGTCACATCAAACCTATATGCTAATCATGCGCCAGGGATAATTATCTTGAAAGCATTTATGATCTCCGGAAATAATAATTTTCCTGCTCTCGCTCTCTGTCCGGTCTGGCTTGCTATAAGTCACCATCTTTCCTTCTGGCGAAGATGTTACCTCTTCTTGAAGGCAGGAAGCTGGCGGCCATCGAAAGCAGCGGGCCGATGATGAGGCCGGAGCCGGCCAGAAGGGCTATTGTTCCAATAACGGCCAATAGGGCTCTTTGCAGAATGCCTGCCTCTCCCCGGGCCAGGCGGATGGATGCCACTCCCAGCAGAGCATGAAATGCCCCTATGGCCAGGGTGATATAGACCTCCGGGCCAAGCGGGGCGCGGGTGAGGGAGAAGACCATCTGGTTGAATACCGAGGCGCTGGTGGCCAGGAAGAGAAATCC
>DAWB01000153.1:10856-13096 GCA_002505805.1 Methanosaeta sp. UBA80
TGCCCCTCCCAGAGGTAGACCGATATGAGCCGCAGGGGGGTGAGGAAGCGATCGGTGAAGCTGAACTCCTCTTTATAGCCCACAGCCAGGCCATAGTGGCCGCCGCCCCCGGAAACATGGGAGCTATTGTTGCCGATCGACTCTGGTGCACTGCCATATACCGCAGCATAATAGCGGCCGGCCTCCGGAGCGGTGATGTTTATCCCTGCCAGCTCGATAAAGCTGCTGGGGCCGAAGGGCTCATAAGTGGCAGTTGCGGCAGTCTTTTCATCACCTCGGAGCAGATTGAGCTGCAACGCTCCCGGCGGCAGTGTCGGAAGATTATCCGGCTTTATATCCTCCTTTAAGCCCGGCCCCATGAGCAGGAGCGATGGCTTATATCCTTTTTCCCCAGGATCGGCGGTCTTGAAGAGGGACAGATAGATCCTCTCCCCATCTTTCCGGTCCAGGCTGTAGTAGTGCGCTGCCTGTTCTGGCAACAGTCCATAGACCGCCCAGGACTTGTCCGCATCGGATATATGCATGGCCCGGGAGATGTTATCATTGTCCCCAGCCATAAGAGGAACATGAGAGCTGGCGGTGGCGGAAAGAAGGAGCAGGCTTAGCAGAAGCAACGTAGAGAGATCAGATGCAGAATGGCGGGATTTCACGACTAGTGCCAGGCTTGTATTGGTATTCAAGATTTCGCCTTAATCTCGGAACTCAGGTCGTTTAGGTGATTGAGATTCTCCTTTAAAAAAAAAACTGAGTTAGAATGTGATTCACTAAAATCTCAAATAATTTACAAAAAAGATGCATGGCATGGTTTTTAATATTCGGATCTTGTGTATTACTCTTCAGGCTCCCTGGTTAAGCTCTTGGGAACTCTTTCTGGCCTTGCAGGCAGAAATTCAAGCTCTCCTTCCCTTGGGGTATGTTCCCATTCAATACGCCTTCTTCTAATGACGTCTGAAATAGCAAGCACCACGGGTATAAACCATAACATGCTATAAAATAGAGTTGCAATAGGATTTACGCGGGCGTAAAACAACAGTTTCTCTCTCTTGCTATTGAATATATATACCTTATTAGTTGAATTTATAAGATAATATGAACCATATACCCAGTGAAGCAAGTTAAAGATTGTAATAGTTATCATAATAAGCCCCAAATTAGGGGCATTTCCTGTAATGGTTAAAATTAATTGATAAATTCCGGATGGCACACCTATTATGCTAATTATAGACATCAGTTGGGAATTTAATGAGTACGTCCAGAAATTCAGCCTATTTTTTAAGGTTGCAAATTTAGTGTTCCCGGATAGGTACTCGCTAGTTATGGCTTTTTGATGTCCTCTGGCCCAGCGCCTTCTCTGCTTGAACCAAGATCCAATTGTCTCGACGCCAAGCTCAGAAGTATAAACATCAAGTAATGCTAGTTGCTTTCCTAAAGACCATGCCTTAAAACCAAAGTCAACATCCTCGGAGGTAGTAAACGGACTCCATCCGCCGATTTCTGCCGGCAAGCTAGTTTTAAAAAAGTATGCCGGGCCCAAAACCTGGAATGGCACATTAGGATGCGATGTATGCGGATATATCAGATTCGACCATATCACTGGCTCTGAAGCTTCCAGCGCTGTTAATAGACCTTTAGATCCATTGCGATATTTTATTTTTCCTTGTATTATATCATAACCATCTTCTAAGCCTGCTATTGCGTACTTAAATAGACAAGGATCAACGATATCTTCTGCATCGAATACGGAGATGGCTTCTGCTTTTCTCACTTCGCTTAGCTCCGAATAGTATGCATATAAAAGAGCACGGCCTTTCCCGAAAGGCAGATCAGTTGTGGTGTTATTCTGCCATTTTTTTAGCACTTCTGGCCAATCTTTTTCGCCATTTTTCGGTATGACTATCACATGTACATTCTCAAATTCCTTGCATATATTCTGAGCGTTATTTATAGTTCCGACATTCCGGAGTAAGGATTNNATTTATAGTTGATTTATCGTCCTGTTCTACTATTAAATATATTTTTATTTTTTCTACCGGATAATTCATATTTAGCAAACTGATCACGTTATTTCTTATAATATTAATGGGCTCATGATATAGGCAAATCAGGGAAGCTATTTGGATATAAGTATTTGGCACCCTCTTTCTCACAAGTGATGGCTTCTTAAAAAGCAAAGCATCATAGCCAATATTGGCTATAGCATACAAAATTTGTGAGATATAAAGTCAAACAGCGCACCCCGC
>DAWB01000223.1:0-3336 GCA_002505805.1 Methanosaeta sp. UBA80
AAGAATGCTTGGAGAGGGCTATATCAAAAGAAAACTGCTTTTTCATGGCTTAAAGGAGTAGGAATATCTGCGCAGAATAAATGGGTGGAACTTCTAAATCGGAGCGGAAGACATGAGCCCAAAGATGCTTAGAATCCGCCCCTTTCTATATCTGAAATCACACGTTTTGATCTCTTTAGGACGTCTGCCGTTGTCTTACTCAAGTTGCCTATTTTGCGTACATCATCGTCATAATCGACATTGACTCTAAAACGACGCATAATATCCAGATCTTTTCCTAGTTTTGATCGTATGCCTTCCACATCCGATTTGCTTTCATTCAATTCGCCTTTATAATACCTAACCAGATATTTATGATGGTCATGTCTTTGTGGAAACTGATTATTATCTTTATTTAGCATATAATTTCTTGCATTGCAGAATGCAGCATAATAGGCCCTGCTTATTGAAGCCCGCAGTTTGGCTTCATCTGTATCGTGCTTGGCCAAATCCTCGGCCAAGTCCAAATAATGTTTCCAGCAAAAGCTTATTGGTATTCTAGTTTCACACATATATTTANNCCTTGATCCATCTAACATCTTCGACCTTATCCAACCGCTCAATCGCCTCATCTACAGGAAGAGATGTTGTCACCGATACCACCACATCTTTTTCACTGGACTCCGGCGAATCTGAAAAGACCTCAAGAATTATCTTTTCTGAGAGAAATTCTTTTCTAATCTTTGAATAAATAGCAGAAAGCATTTTTCTGAGAGTAGTGTTGCCACTCAAAAACGATTTAACTTGATCGGGTTCTCGAAACACATATAAGTTTTTGAGCATATCGATTTCCGATTGGGGCATAGCTTTCTGGATCATTGGTGTAGGTACTCTATTTGGATTGGTCCCATCCAAGTTATTTCGCGGAATACAAAAAATTCTTTCTGAAGACAGGCCAGGACGCTGAAATCGTTCTCGATATCGTGAAGGGGTCCATCTTACATTTCGGAAGCGTGCCCCATCATCTCCCTCGTTCAAATTTCTGTTTGATATCAAGGGAAATGCGTCTGGTCCCGAGGTTGCACCGTCATCAAGGAACCTGTTCATCGGCAATCTCCTTCTTTTCTCGTGATGCAATGACTTCTTTGCCTTGTTCTATCTTTACTTTGAGCATCTCGATAAGATCTTCTGCAAACGAAACGTTCATTATTATTCCAAATTTTACGTCCCGCGTGAAATTTAAATTATCCGGAAGCGGATCTAACTTCGCAAAGCCTTCTTGTGTTAACTCTCCGATTTGCTCCATTGGCCTATCTTTAGATTCAAAATGGAAATCGCATATAATCTCGCCGCGTGGCGTTAAATTGCTTGCTGCTCCGTTTATAAACTCTATCTTGTAATCAGGCGATCTCTTATACACAAACTTGATTTCGGTGCGCTCGCCACCCGCGACGGCTTGGACCATAGTATTCCTCGTAGAACCGTACTACGCAATTGATGTATAAAAGGGTATCTAAAAGAGATAACAATATTTAAATACTAATTTCAAATCCTATGTCTCGTAACACTGAGTTAGGAAGTGAATCGCACTTACCGCCACGATTGCACCGCCATAAATGCACCAACCGAAGATTCAGTAGTATTCTTAAAGGCAAGTGTTATATAGTTTTTCATGCTTAATCATGACCTGAAACAGCACCGGCGCAATTCGATGTGCCTGGCCTGATTAGAGTTCTCCCCTTCCTGATGAAGGGAGAGAACGCATAGCAGGAAAAGGGCCCTCGCTTAGATCGATGGTGATGATATTGACCCGGATAGAAGCAAACGAATTTGGCATCCCTAAAGCCGGTCCTGGAAGAAGCGAATTGACCGCATCATGCGGCGCAATGGATCGAAGGGAATGCACCATGATGAAGCACATCCTCCTGGCCGAGATCAGACGGTCCAATGCTCCCGACTGGGTGGCGGAAGAGGTAGAAAAAAAGCTGAATTGCCATTCCTGCCGCCTGCCGATGACGAAGATGAACTCAGGATCATGGCAGTGATCCTTCTACAAAGCCGGCCTGGATCTGTGGCCTTGCTTCTTAGAAGGGCTACAAGTTTTGAGGTGAATTATGGAGACCGCCGATAAAGAGAAACTGGATGAGATAATAAAAAGGTATCAGGGAGAGGAGGGATTTTTGATCCAGCTTCTACTGGATCTGCAAAATGAACTGCACTGGATATCCAAAGAGGCTATAAAGGAGCTGTCCCTGAGGACGGGAATTCCGGTGAGCCGCATATTCCGGGTGGCCAGCTTTTACAAGGCCATCAGCCTTTCTCCGGTCGGACGCCACAAGGTCTCCGTCTGCATGGGAACCGCCTGCCAGGTGCGCGGCGCTCAGAGACTGCTGGATGCCACCGAGTCCCGGCTGGGCATCAAGGCGGGACAGACCACCAAGGATCTCAATTTCACATTGAACCGGGTCAATTGCCTGGGATGCTGCGCCATAGGCCCGGTGATGGTGGCCGATGACACCTATCATGGCCGGGCGGACGCCTCCACCGCAGAGAAAATACTAAAGCAGATTGCTGCCGATTGATCAATATCATTAAGTATGGTCAGCTCTATCCGCATATGGAACTGATAGGAGGGCAGAGCGGATGAGGCGGATTGGAGCGTAGGATGGCAAGACTTACATCGATGCAGGATCTGGCGGTCCTCAGAGATGAATTAAAGGCCAAAAAGGACAAAAAGGCAAAAGAGGTGGCCATCTGCACCGGCACCGGCTGCCTGGGCCTGGGTGCAGCCAGGGTCTACAAGGCCTTTCAGACCGAGATTCTAAAGAGAGGTTTGCAAGGGGATATCCGGGTCAAGGAGACGGGATGTCCCGGATTCTGCCAGAGGGGAACCATAGCTGTCGTCACTCCCCCCGGCGTCTATTACCTGGGAGTACAGCCGTCCGATGTGGAAGAGATCATAGAGGAGACTCTTCTTTCCGGCAGGCTGGTGGACAGGCTTCTTTACAGCGATCCACTGACCGGTAAGAAGGCGGTCCGGGAGGAGGAGATCCCCTTTTATCGCCACCAGAGCAGGCTTTTAATTAAAAATAATATAAAAATAGATCCTAAAAATATCTGTGACTATATCAAACTGGGTGGCTACGAGGCCCTGGCCCGGGTTTTATCCGGCATGACCCCCCAGCAGGTGATAGATGAGATCAAGAGATCGGGGCTGCGGGGGCGGGGAGGGGGAGGATTTCCTACCGGCCAGAAATGGCAGTCAACCAAAGATGCCCCCGGTCCGATCAAATATGTCATAGTCAATTGTGATGAGGGCGATCCGGGGGCCTTCATGGACCGGGCGCTGATGGAGGG
>DAWB01000223.1:3365-5065 GCA_002505805.1 Methanosaeta sp. UBA80
GGGCTTCATCTATGTGCGCATGGAGTATCCTCTGGCGGTGGAAAATGCCAGGCATGCCCTGCGCCAGGCAAAAAAGCTGGGGCTCCTGGGAGAGGACATCCTGGGCAGCGGATTTAATTTTGATGTGTCAGTTCACAGAGGTGCAGGAGCCTTTGTATCCGGAGAGTCGACCGCCCTGATGAACGCCCTGGAGGGAAAGGTGGGCGAGCCCAGGCCCAAGTACCTGCATACCTCGGAGTGCGGAGTCTGGAACCGGCCCAGCCTGCTCAACAATGTGGAGACCTGGGCCAATGTCCCCCTTATCATCAACCAAGGAAGCGCCTGGTTCTCTTCCCTGGGCACAGAGAGGAGCAAGGGCACCAAGATCTTCTCCCTGGTGGGCAAGGTCAATCAGACCGGACTGGTAGAGGTGCCTATGGGCATGAGCCTGGCGGATATCATCTACAAGATCGGAGGGGGAATTCCGGAGGGCAAGAAGCTGAAGGGGGTGCAGACCGGCGGGCCGTCAGGAGGAATAATTCCAGCCCGGCATCTGGAGACAGCTGTGGATTTTGAGGAGCTGACCCGCCTCGGCTCCATGATGGGCTCGGGAAGCATCATAGTCATGGATGAGGACACCTGCGCCGTGGACCTGGCCCGCTACTTTGTGGACTTTCTATGCGATGAGTCCTGCGGTAAGTGCCTGCCCTGCCGGGAGGGGCTGAAAAGGATGCGGGAGATATTAAATCGCATGGTCTCCGGCAAAGGCGAGGAGGGAGATTTAGAGATCCTGCGAGAGACGGCTGCGCTGATGAAAGATGCCTCTCTATGCGCTCTGGGCCGGACAGCAGTAAACCCGGTATTGAGCACCATGGCCTATTTCCCGGAGGAGTATGCGGCCCACATCCGCCAAAAGCGCTGTCCGTCTCTATCCTGCAAGGCCCTTGTATCCTATACCATCCAGCCGGAGAGATGCATCGGATGTGGCCAGTGCCTGAAAAACTGTCCCAGCAAAGCCATATCGGAGCAGGGAGATGTTTGCGTCATCGATCAATCCCTCTGCAGCAGGTGCGGCATTTGCTTTGATGTCTGTCCACCAAAGGCCAGGGCGGTCAAGAAGACCTCAAGGGGGGATGGGGCGGGATGACCGTCTTCAAGATCAGGATCAACGGCCGGGAGCTGGAGATAGCAGCGCAGGAAGGGAGCGTTCCCACCATACTGGATGCGGCAAAGCAATCCGGCATCGACATCCCTACGCTCTGCCATCACCCCGCCCTTGAGCCCTATGGCTCCTGCCGGCTGTGCACCGTAGAGGTGGAGAAGAAGGGCAGAAAGAGGTTTGTCACCGCCTGCAACTATCCTCTGGAGGAGGAGCTTGTCGTGGAAACTGGCTCAGAGGGGGTGTTAGCCATCAGGAGGATGATTCTGGAGCTATTGGCGGCCCGCTGCCCCGGAGAGAGGCGCATTCAGGATTTGGCCATGGAGTATGGGGTGACCAGGCCACGTTTTATTTTGGAGAACGAGAGCTGCATACTCTGCGGGCTGTGTCACCGGGTATGCAGTGATCTGGTGGGCGTCTCAGCCATCAATGCCCAAAATCGCGGCGTCTTGAGAGATGTGGATACCCCCTATGGCCAGCTTTCTGAGGACTGCATCGCCTGCGGGGCCTGTGCCCTGGTCTGTCCCACCAGCTCAGCAACAATGAGAGAGAACATCTATCC
>DAWB01000173.1:0-2189 GCA_002505805.1 Methanosaeta sp. UBA80
CGACCAGAGACAACTTGAGTGCCCCGGCGGCCCGTAATGCCTCGATGATGAACTGCTCGGTGTGGTTGCTGATCTCCAGAGTCTCGAAGGCTGCTGCGGTCACCTCGGCTATAGCATCTGCATCAGCGTCTCTCTCACCCCTGATAATGATCTTGGGATTCATGCACTTTCCACTTCCTCTTTCCTTATGCCCAGATAGTTCAGAAAATTATTAATTTTCAAAATTTAAAAAGAAGAGCCCCCTAGAGCTCTCCCCACTGCATCTCCATTGCCACCACCGGCTGCTCCAGCCCGAAGCTCTTCAGCACCAGCGGGTGCAGCTCTCCAAAGCAGCCCACGCGGCGCCCCGCAGCCATCAGGTCCGCTCCCCTGCCCGGCAGTAGCGCCCCGTCCTGGGAGGGCACTATCTCCGCTGCTACTCCCATCTCCCGCATGACGGCATCGGCCAGAGACCTGATCTCGGAGAAGTTGGCTCCGCTGTGGATGCTGGCCGCCGCCAGGTTCATCCGCGTCTTTCTCTCCAGCACCACATCTCCTGCCGCAAAGATCCTCTGAGGCAGGGGATGATGCTGGTTTAAGGCGAAGATCTCCAGCAGGCTGGAGAGGAGCGATGTGCGGAGAATGGTGTGCAGCTCGCTGATGGGATGCATCACCCGCACCACGCCGAGGGCCTCAGGCGAGCCCTCCCGGCGCATCCATGAAAAGTGCATCTTCTCATTGGTCAAAGTGAAGGGCATAACCTCCAGATATCCCAGCCCGGCCAGGATCTCCCTGATCTCCCCCTTGCGGGCCTCGGAGGGATGGGCCCGTCCCACGGTGACGGTCTGGGGCAGACGCGCCTCCAGCCGGTCGAAGCCGTAGGCTTTGGCCGCATCCTCGAATATGTCCCAGGAGTGCATGATGTCTGCCCGATAGGCCGGAGCCAGAACCTGCACCCGATCGCCGTTCGCCTTTGCCCCGAAGCGCATCCGCTCCAGTGAAGAAGCCAGCTGCTCTGGGGTGAGGTCAAAGCCGATTAGCCTGTTTGCTTCCGCTGTGCTCACCGTCCAGGAGGAGGGCCCCAGGTTGGGGGAGAGGAAGTCGCCCTCTTTCCTCTTGACCAGCACGCTCTCAATCCTGCCTCCCCGCTCCGCCAGGGAGGTGACCACGATGTTCAGGGCCTTGAAGACCATGCCGTCCATACCGGTGACATCGATGAACAGGTCCTCCGTATCTTCTGTTACGGAAGTAAGCTCGCCGTTGATGATTGGTGGGAAGGAGAGCACCTGATCTTTGGCATCGACGATCAGAGGATATCTATCGCAGCCCTCCAGGATGTGGCCGTAGCCCCTGCCTTTGGGGTGCTTCTCCAGGATTTCTTTCATGCTCATCTCCTCCTCAAAATCCAGCGGCACGAACCTGCGCTCCGGTCTCTCCCCGAAGTAGCGGAAGGGAGGGCTGACCCTGGAGATGTCGTGCACCCCGATGGCCACCTTGCGACGGTTGCGACCCAGGCCCCAGTGCAGGTCCTCCTGCAATCCCATGAGCGACTCTATGGCCTCATCGGAAAAGGAGAGCCCCCGCACCACAGCGCAGCCTATGACCGGCCGCACCCCCAGTACGGACTCATCCACCTGCAAAACGATGGGCCCCTTCTCCACAGAATATTCCGCCAGCCCGGTCTCGAGGCCCAAAAAGCCCCGCATGGCCCTGGCCACTCCCTCAGCGCTGTAAAGGTCAGGCCGGTCGGGGAAGAACTCCACANNCACATCCACATACTCCTCTTCCGCCCGCTTTCCGATATCTGCGCCCATCATGGCCAGCCGGGCCATGATCGTCTCTTTTGAGGCTCCAATCAGCCTCTCCATATCCTCATAATGAATTCTTACTACAGGCATGACTGTTCACCTCATAGCTTGATAGAGACCGGCGTCTGACGCAGCCACTCGAGGTCCGACTGATATAGCAGCCTCAGGTCCTTGAGCCCCAGCCGGAGCATGGCCACCCTGGAGACCCCCAGCCCCCAGGCCAGCACTGGATGCTCTATGCCGAAGGGTGCGGTTACTTCTTTTCGGAAGACACCCGCTCCGCCCAGCTCCACCCAGCCCAGGCCGTCGATGAAAACCTCCGGTTCCACCGATGGCTCGGTGTAGGGGAAGTATCCTGGCCGGAAGCGCACCTCCTCGAAGCCCATCTTGGCATAGAACTCC
>DAWB01000173.1:2201-9781 GCA_002505805.1 Methanosaeta sp. UBA80
CTGCTCGAACTCCGGGGTGTGGGTGGCGTCTATTGCCTCCCGCCGGTAGACCCGATCTATGCCGAAGGCCTTGACCGGCGGCTGGGGATGTTCGGCCAGATACTTGATGGTCACTCCTGTGGTGTGAGTGCGCAGGACCTCCTGGCAGGCCACCTCCGGCCTCCAGACTCCGCCCCAGCCGGTGCTCTCCGCTCCCCGCCCGCACTCGTGCATCTCCTTGATCCGAGTATAGTCTGGGATCTCCGCCCGGCTGTCAAGGTAGAAGGTGTCCTGCATCTCCNNGGGCATCGAAGTTCCAGAAGCTGGACTGTACGATCTGGCCCTTAATCTCCACAAAGCCCATCTCCAGCATGATCTCACGCATGAAATCGATGAGCCTCTGGTAGGGGTGCTTCTTGCCAGGGTAGATCTTGTCTGCGGCCAGGGTGACGTCGTAGGGTCGGACGCGAGATTTACCGCCTTTATACTCGCAAAATAGAAAGCCATTTTCTTCAGACCATTGACCCGTTTTTATCATATCAGACGTGATATTGCCTATCTCAACCAAACCAGTGGCCTCAAGGGTTAAAGGGGCCAAAGTAATGTTAGCAGAACCAGTTATTACAGGGAGCTTTCTAATCTCTAATATCCTCGCCCGTCCCGCGTCTGAAATCTCATAGAACCAGGATTTTGATTTATCCAATTTTACGAGGCCTCTATTTTTGAGATCGGTTACGAGATTGCTCTTGAGAGAAGACTTGCTCTCCGGGCCTTTTAAGAGAAGGTCCAGCATATTCTCGTCCTCGCCCTTCGTAGCAGAGCCAGTCGGTCGGATCATTCCCTTGTCTATGGCTGCCCAGCCCTTTTTACGAAGCCAGCCCAGTGCAATCTTATGGACTGGATCCTTCAGCTCGGACATGGGCTTGCCCGAGCCAATGAAAGATAGCAGCGCCCTCTCCGGCAGCCCCTCTTCAGCATACTTCCTACCTTCATCCGTGAGAGTGACCGACTCCTCAACAGATTTTGTGACCGAAATGAGGTCCTCCTCCCCAAGAGCATCCGCTGATGCCCTTACCGCCTCCACCTTCATCTGGAGTTTCTCGGCGATTCTCTGAGGATCAGACATTCCTTCAGAGATCGCATTTAGAACCTTGAAATCGTTTCCTGATAGCATTTTACCATCCCTCAATCGGGCGTTTCGGAGCAGGGCTCTCCTGTCCCTTCGCCCGCTTCAAAAGAAAGAAAATATCATCTGCCCGAAGATGCCGCAAACTAGCCTCTCCGGCTTCATCAGCCTGATTTTATGATTTACAAATGAGCATTTAGCATTGCCAGGCACGGTTTTTCCGGTTAGATTGATGATTTATAAATCTGTCGAATAAGCAGGGGTTTTGAGAGGGTGCTAAGGGGCGCTGAAGACAAGGAGAAGAAAAGGGAAGAGAAAAAAGAGAAAAAAGAGAAAGAAGAAGAAAAGAAGAAGAAAAGAAGAAAAAACCAAAAAGAGATCCGGACCGAAAGATGGTGCAGAGAAGATCACTTCTTTGTCCATTCCTCGCTCTCCAGCTCCTCCAGGGCCGCTTTCACCCCATCCACCGCCATCTGGAAGTACTTCCTTCCCTTCTCCGGCGAGGCCGGCTGGGGATTGCCCATGATGCCGTTGCCCATGAGATGGCGCACATCCTTCATGATCATAAACCGGGGCCGCCTGGGGAAATGCCCATCAGGTCTGCCCTTGACCAGATCGGGCCGGATGACCATCATCAGGGACGTCTCCACCTCTCCGGCGTGCCCGTCGTGCGGGGTTTCGACGGCGCTGAAGTCGATGAGATCGAATAGAGATACCACGCTCACCCGGAAGTCGCGCTCCTCCACCGCCATCTGCCCCGCCTCCTCTAAAGCAGCCATATGCTGGCCTCCGGCATGTCCGGTCAAAATCATAACCCTCGATAAGCCGCTGTCGGCAAATGAGACCAGCAGATCCTTGGCATAAGCCCTCAGGGCATCATGCCCCACGGTGATGGTGCCGGGAAAGGCTCTGGTGCTGCGGCAGACGCCGTAATATAGAGGCGGGGCCAGGAAGAGCCCTTTCTCCTCCGCTACAACCCGAGCCACCTCCATAGCCTGAACCGTATCGGTGATGGTGGGAAGGTGCGGCCCGTGCTCCTCGATCGCTCCCACCGGCAGGATCACCGTCCGGCATTCCTTCTGAGCCTCCTCGATCTCCGGCCAGCTCATCTCCTGGAGCAGCCTCATACGGTTATGACCTCGCCGGAGAGGACGTAATCCTCGGGCACTCTCAGCTCCGCCTGTCGATCGCCCACATTGAGCTGGTAGGCGCTCATCGGCTTGGTGTCGAAGTTGGTGCCGCCATCAATCGGCCCCTCTGTGGAGTATGGCAGGACCAGTGTGAACCGGCCGTCAGCTCCGCTGATGTTGGACTGCTGATAGAGGAAGGCACGATTCATATTGGTTATGACCGGGACCTGGGCCATTACCCTTGTTCCCGGCGCAGCGCTTCCCTGCACCACCGCTCCCGGAACATGCTCGAAGGTCTTTACCAGCTTCTGGCCGTTGCCCGTCACTGTCGATTCCGACTCATGCACCAGCCGGTAATGCTGCAGGGCAGGGGTGGGGAAGGCGGGATTGGTGGGAGTCATGGCTGCAATCTCGGCCAGATCTCCGCTATTTCGCCTCTCCTCCACAAAGGCCTCCAGTTCAGTACGGTTTGTGGTTATCTTGGGGGCCTCGGTAAGCACGGGAACGGTGACACCCTCGGCAACCTGCCGGCCCTGATACGACAGCCCCACGCCGCTCTCCCCGGCGGTCTCGCTTCCATCAAAGAAGTACAGCCGTGCGGTTATGGTATTGAAGTAGGGCTCACGCCAGATCTGCACCGGAACCAACTGGTCTCCCTGCTGCTGATAGACCCCGGCCATATAACGGGAGGTAGGCATGTTGCTCCAGGCGGCCATGGCATGAAACTTGCCCACGGCCATGGGCTGATCGATCATCACATACCTGGTGTTCATGTAGGGGCTGCGATTGAGATCAAGGGCAGCCAGCACCTCCTCCGCCCGGCTCTCGTTCTCGGCTAAGAAGAAGGGCGAAGAACCGGGAATGTTCTTGGTAGCGCTGCCTATGCCCTGCTGGAAGGGATTGGCATTGNNCCACCAGGACATAATGCCGTAAGCTGCATCGGGATAGGCAAAATTGCCCTCGGCAGGCCGCTCATATTTCTGGTAGAGCTCCATGCCGGGGCTAGGGGTATTGTTTTGCAGCCATCTGGTGGATGTCAGCCAGTCGGCATCAGGCCCACCGGCGCTTCTGGCATACATTTTGCTCATGCTCAGGCTGGGGTTGATTATCAAGACGAATATCAGTACAACTGCTATGAGCAGCTTGAGTGATGTAATCATCAATTTATTCTGATCTCTAATGCCTGCCAGCTCTTTTTCCAGGCTGCCCATGCCCGCCTTCTGCAGGACCCAGATCACCAGAAATCCAGTCAGTATGGCCACATTGACTGCATAGTAATAGGTGAATCTGTTCTGGGCCAGGGTCATGATCAAAATTATGATCGACCAGCTCAAAACCAGAACCTCTGCTGGTTTTTGGAATTTTGCATTGCGAATGGCCATCACTATCAGAGCAATAAAGGCTAATGTAAACAGGGAGAATAAAATTGCCAAGGGCTGTCCGCTCATAGCCCCCAATCCCGGAAACGAACGCAGGACGTTGCCAAAGGAGAATGCACCTCCCTCGGAGAGCAATGCAGCCGCTTCGCCTACGGTTGCCGCGCCTCCAGTCTTAGCCTGGAATATGGCAAAGCCAGACAGCAGCGGCTTGGTGAACTGGGGCAGAGCAAAATAAAGCACGAATGTGCCCAGAGCAGCCAGGCCAAATAGGGATGCAGGATAGTAATACCCGGCAAATCCCTTCTCCTTGATCAGCCGGGAGGCAATGGCCAGAAATGCGACTGATGCTAGGCCTATGAGCAGGATAGTGGGGTGGAAGAGGCTGTAGATGTATTGATTGAAGCCATAGTATGAATCGACAAAGGGAAGAAACATGATAATGGCTACAAGGAAGGCAATGCCCCCCGTTATGGAAAGATACTCAATATTCTTTCCCTTCATGTGATCTGCTATGCTCTGCAGAATGATGAAAGCCAGAATAATTCCCACAAAGAGGAAACCAGATGACCAGGCATCGATATAAAGGCCGAGGGCTGCCCCGGTCAGAATGGAATAAAGCAGAGGCTTTTTGTATATAGACCAATCCTTCTGCACCGCGGCAAAGCTCATGCTCCTTCCTGAATGCAGGGCCAGGATGAGAAACATCATGGTCAGGGTGCTGAAAAGTATCTCTGCCGCATGGTGATCTGTAAATCCAAGTGTGGTGCGGCTGAAGAGCTGGCCGGGAAGTACGGCCACAATGAGCGCTGAGAGCAGGCCGCAGCTCTTGCCCAGTAGCTCCCTCCCGATGAAGTAAACCGGAAAGACCAGCAGAGCCCCCATGACCGCCGGCATCAGGGCACCTACCACATCCACCAGATGAGCACTGGGATTGCCCAGACCGAAGATATAGGAGAATATAGCTATGGCCCAGCTGAGCAGAGGTCCGAAGTGAGTGGGCGTTCCATGAGGGAAGTTGGTCATGGGATCGAAGAAGAGCCTCTGCAGGTTGATGACCGTGCCGTGGGCCAGCATCATATGGTACCAGGCATCGGTCTCGCTGCTGAAGATGACGCTGCTGCCCGAGAATACCCGGTTCCAGGGCACAATGCCACGCAGATAAAATGAAAAGATAGCAGTCAATATCAGTGCGATATAGATATACAGGTCATTGCTCATCGAAGCCGCAGCTTTGCTCAGAGCTTTAGCCTTATTCTCCAGAGAGGTGGATGAGGCACCTTTCGGCTTGGCCTCTCTGGGCTGCGCCGCAGTTTTTTTGCCGCCATCTCCCTTATCTACATTTCTCTTAGACATCACCGCCAAGAGGCAGTTCTCTCCTCATAAACGTTTTGAATCAAGCTTTCAGATCAAGCTTTAAGATTAACTATATCATCTCAGTAGTCAAAATGCTAAAGAGGATTTCGAATAACCTCCAAAGGGGTAATCTGCCTTAAATACCCTTTAAATATGGGATGTACAAATTTGGTCAATTTGAAGGGTTTTTCGAAATCCTCTAAAGAATTCTCAGCCAATATATCGCGGCAGAGATTATAGGATTGGTCTTTATGGAGAAAATGCAGGATGTAAAGGGTCTGGGCGGCATGCTCAACGGATTTAGGGATCTGGTAAAGGACGACAAGAAGATAGTATTCATCGGCTCTCCCGGATTTTGCACCCCATTTGCCCTATTTCTGGGCTATCCGGTACGAGAAAAGTCCCTGGCCTTTATGCCCGGATTGCAGATGGATAAAGCCAGGAGTATGGTGGCCACTGAATACGGCATGGAGCTGGCTGGCGCGACAGATGCCAAGGCGGATGTGGTTGTGATTCTGGGCGGCATGGCTATGCCCAAAATCGGGGTCAAGGCCGAGGAGATGAAGGATTTTCTGAGCAAAATGCAATACGAGAAACTGATTGGCGTCTGCTTTATGTCTCTATTCGAGAAATCTGGATGGTGCCAGAATCTGCCGTTCCATTATGTTATGAACGTCGATCTGGAGGGGGATATATCGGGATAAAATCGTTTTAAGCTGGGCAGCTATAAACCTGCCATAAACTCATTTTAAAAGACGGCTATGGGCCCGACGCGATTTGAACNNCAACCTGGCTAAGCTACGGGCCCGATCCGCACTTTGCATTGATGATCCCATTAATAACTGTTTCCCTTCTCTGCCATCCCCTGCCGCAATTGGGTGCCGGAAAATGCCGGATTTGAGAAAAATATCCTGCTCATGCTAGGGCAAGAGCATGCTGCATCCTTCAATCAAGCTCTCATTGACCATGATCCTGGCATCAGGTTCTGGATCTTCGACAGACTTAAATCAAGGCAGGACTGACCATAACCTCGATAATTATGGTTTCACCTAATGAAGAAGCAGAAGACTTGACCGGGCTGTTTGACTTGGCCATTCCCCTGAGCATGCCCGTATCTGTAATCCGCGAGCTTGTGGAGAATTTCGATCTGGATCTGATCCGAAGGCCCGGCAAGATGGACATGACCGGTGAGGTGATGGATAGAGAGATTCTGGTCTTGAGGGGAGACCTGGAGACGGTCAAGGCCGCCGAGAAGTACATGTTCGAGGCTCTGGACCGAAAGATAGCCCAATGGAACAGCGATGATAAAGAAAAGAAATACAAGAAATTCTATGAGGAGCAGGCAGCAGCCCGGCTCAAGGAACTCAAAGAAAATCCCGAGTCGGTCAAAGAATGGGACGTGACTCCCACCCAGTAGCCTTCAAGGAATTTCAGTCTATCATCACCCATTTGTTTTTTCCTTCCCACAGCTTTAAAGAGAAGAGCCGAACCGCTGTGCCCTTCAGATTTCGCTTCAGCCGGTCGGCTATCAATTGGGCAATGCTCTCTGCAGTGGGATTGGGCAGGATGTGGTTGAGGCAGTTATGGTCCAGATCCTGCAAGGCCTCTGCCACCAACCTCTTGATCTGATAGAAATCCATGACAAAGCCGTCCGCTCCCACCTCCCCCTCCAAAACGATCTCCACCTGGTAGGTGTGGCCGTGCATATGGGCGCATTTGCCCTGATAGCCGGGAAGGCTGTGTGCGGCATCGAACTCAGTAACCACTCCCAGCTTCATTGCCCTGCCCGCCCCCTGCGTCTATCGATCTCATCCAGTTGATCCAGCATCTTTCTCAGTGCCGTTCTCACGGCATCGGAGAAGCTTACGAACTTCCTGCCGTCCCCCACATGAGACTGGACATCATCGATGATGTGCTGGGGTATCTCCACTGTGACTTTAGGCATCTCATCCTCGCAATAGATATTCATCCCATCCTCCGGGATTCCTGGGGTATGGTCAAGGGAATACCGTATTTATAACTCTGGCGATGGCTGCCGGGCAGACCTAAAAGCTACTGCGACTTTTTTCCATCAATCTGCGCCTATCAAGGCATCCTCCGGAGCCCCGGCCAGGAACCTGAGGGCTTCCGCCTCCATGAAATGCAGCCTGGCCGGAACGATCAGGATNNTGCAGTGGACCGCCCAGGTCAATGTCCCTGAGGCGGGAGAGAAGGTCGGCCTTTATAACAGCATCATCCGAGCCGGCCCGGGCGACGCCTATGCCCAAGACTCTGGGGGGCAGCATCTCCTCCGCCGCCTCTTCCATCTCCAGGAGCAGTGCCGCCCCCTGGCCTGCAGTCATATATCTCTCCTCCGGCTCCATCTGGATGTCCAAAAAGAGGATGGTATGCAGGTTCCGGGCCAGGTTCTCCTGCAAGACCCGGTATGGCGTCTCCGGGACGATCCTCTTGCTCCGGGCCATATAGGGAAATGGAATGGTTGTGGACCGTCCGAATCGATAGTTTTGCAGGCCGGACAGCCCGGACACGGCAGTGACTATGGAGGCGGAGTGGATCAGCCGTGTCCTAATTCCCAAACGCATAGCCCGCAGCCTCAGGTCCAGGTGGGTGGTG
>DAWB01000173.1:9836-10903 GCA_002505805.1 Methanosaeta sp. UBA80
AGAAGATGGATCTTCTTGCCGTGGAACGCCTCCAACCGGCAGAGCGTGGTGCCCATCAGCCTGGAGGTATAAAACTCGGCATAAACCCTGTCCGCGGCAGCAATCGCCTCCCTTCCCTTGACCGAGATGTCCTTTTCATCATATAGCCCGAGGCCGATGAAGGTGAGCATAAACCTTCATCTTTCGCCCGGCTTAAAAAAGCTCCTGCATCCTCCCTTTCTTCAGCTTTCCCTTTCGTCAGGTCTATATGCCATCCCCTGCAATAGTCGATCATGATTGGCAGGGCAACTCAGGTGGTGGATTGCCGGGAGAGCATGGGCCTGGCCAAGGGCGGCGGGCTGGCACAGAGGGGAACATTATCCGAGGCTACCCAGCCCGATGTTATCGCCATAGCCATGTCCCCGGGAAGGCGGCACATCACCAAGCCGGTTTGCGAGATGACCTATGGACTGCGCCGGGAGGGCATTCAGACCAGCGTTCTGGTGCTGGAAGGTGGAACGGGACTCCCGGACAGCTTTCCCCAGGCCTCGCGAGGCTACGGACCAACCTTCGGGCTGAATGAGCGGGAGCTGGAGCAGATAGCGCGCCATAAGATCGCAGTCATTCATCTGGGCAATGTGCGCTCCCATGTAATATCCAAGGCCAAGGAGGTCCTATCCCAGGTGGATATACCAGCAGTGGTGGTGGCCCAGTGCCCCATGGATATGGAGGACTTCGCCCGGGAGGGCGTCAAGACCAGCGCAGTCAAGCCACCGCATCAGAAGACAGAAACAAAGGGCGAGGTGGTGGACATAGTCACCGGCATCACCCGAGGAGCTACCTGTACCCGGGTCAAGCTCAATACCCTGGCCAAGGTCCTGAACAAGCATCTGGCGGAGATCAATGCCCGTGAGGCGGCAGAGGCCCGCAGTAAGAAGAAATAATTAATACTATTTTTTAGAGAAAGGCGGGACTGTGATGAAGCTTATAGTTCTCTTAGGAGACGGCATGGCTGATCTCCCCCTGGAGGTTTTAGGTGGCAGGACGCCGCTGCAGGCGGCAGAAAAGCCCAATATGGACCGACTGGC
>DAWB01000214.1 GCA_002505805.1 Methanosaeta sp. UBA80
CTTAATTATTGACGCGACACTAGGCTTTGGCAAGCCCGATCCGCCCATTGGGTCAGGATGCCGGGAATCCCGCCTATGCTGGAGTAGGCTTCATGGGTGAGATAGCCCTCTTGGCGGCGCATCCACAAATGAGCCAGGGCGAACTCCAGCAGGGGCAGAACTGTGCTCCTCCCGGCCCGCTCTCCACCTCCCGCCAGGACATCCCGGACCATAGCCTGCACCAGACCCTCCTCAAACTGCAGTCCGACCTTCCGTGCCGGGCACTCTATGATCTCGGCAATCTCTCCCTCTTCCAGAGTTGCGGAGATCTGCACAAAGCCCCTCTGAACCCATTCGAAGAGAGCAGGAGGTGCCTCTTTGGCCAGGCGGCTGAAGAAGTCGTCTCGCATGATGAGCATCAAAGTCAGGGGCAGATCGGCTTGCAGCAGAGAGTAGAGTTGGCGGAGGAACTCTGCGGCATCGGCAGTCGAGGCTGTGGCGAAGAGTTCTTCGAACTGGTCCAGTATGAGCACCAGCCTGGTCTTCTCCGGATTCCTCTCCAGCCAGCTTCTTGCCGCCTCGACCAACCCGCCTTCAGCCCCGGCTAATCCGGCGGCCTCCAGGCTCTGCTGCGGCCTCTCCCCAGGCCGGGCGGTGATGATCCCCCAGCGATCGCTTCCCGGCAGACCGCCCCGCCGCAGCTTTGGAATCAGCCCGGCTTGGACCACCGATGATTTGCCGCTTCCCGATGGCCCCAGGACGGCCAGGAATCGGGGCTCCCTTCTCAGGGCATCGAGAAGCCTCTCCATCTCTCTTCTCCGCCCGAAGAAGAATTCGGCGTCGGATTCTTTGAAGGCGGAGAGGCCCAGGTAGGGCTGGATATCGGATAAGGCCAGCCGGGGCAGATCAGTCGCAATGTCTCCGAAGGGATCATGAAGGCTGTTTCCGCCAGCCTGCCATAGCCATCCTGCGGGGCGATGGCGTTGACCATGCCCACCACCCGGCTGGTTGCTTTATCAAAAACGGGAGCCCCGGAGAAGCTGGGAGTGATCTCCGAGCTTTTTAGCTGCAACACCCTCATGCCCTGCATCAGGGTCTCGCCTAGGATGTGCCCGTCACCCCTGATCCCCTCCTCCGGGCTGGCGGAGGGAAAGCCGAATGTCTGGAAGGAATGGCCGCTGGCACCCTGGGACGAGCCCAGAGGGAAGGGCAGCACGCCCTGGGGCAGCGGCACCCTCAGTTGGAGGAAGGCCACATCCTCTGCGTCAGCAGGCCGGAACCACTCCGGGACCACAGCGGCCACGGTTCTGCCGCCCCCAGCCCGGAAGACAAGCACCACATCTGCACCGGCCTGGCCATCTTTGGGCTGGGCTGCTGCGGCAAGGACATGGGCGCAGGTGACCGCCAGGTTTTCGGCCACCACGAAGCCGGTTCCTGCCGTCTCTTTGTCAGGGCGCAGAATCCTTACGATGCCTGATATCAGATCTGCCTTCATCTATCCACAATCTCCTTTCCGCAGCAAGACCGCTAAGCAGGAATGACTACTACACTCTGAGCAAACTTGATTCTCCGAAGGACTCTCTGGTAAGGCTTCAGCAATCGGAATACGAACACCTATCTATCTCTGGCATCTTTCATATTAGGTATCTTATAAAATAAATAGTTGATGTAAAGGGCACGGAAGAGATTTCAATGGCTATCTCTCTTTTGAGCCTGACCTCGTCCTTGCCCGCGGAATCTCTCGCTGACCCGCCCAGAGATGCAGAGGAGATTGAACATCGGCGCATTATGCTCCCACGGGTCTGGCGGCCCTTCGTACCTTCGTACGCAAGCCTTATAAGCTAGGTCAATTTAGTGTGTGTATCCCAAATGAAGCGGGGTAGGGTAGTCAGGNNAGTTCAAATCTACTCCCCGCTATTTTAACCATAAAATCCGAACTCTCGGAGTCATTTTTGCTCCAACTGCCTATTGCCTCTGCGCGAGCCTTGAATCGGTGCTTGAATTCGCGAATGCAAACATTCTGGATCTCTTCAAAATGCATCAACAATCTTTAATACCATAGGCCAGTAGCAGATTATGAATTCCATTTCTTGGGATAAATGAAAGGATGTAAAAAGCCATGCAGTCATGCAATAGGTATGACCTCGCAGAAGAGCGAATAAAGGCCTTCACCAGGTCAAGCGTAAGGGCAAAGGTATTTTTATGCTTGAAGGACGGGCCAAAGACAGTCCGGTATATTGAGAAGGCAATAGGAATCAGGACATCAACCATCCTTCACTCTGTAAAAGAAATGATTGATGCCGACCTGATCAAAAGAACCTCCGATGGATACAGATTAACGAACATAGGAGAGATTCAGGCAGTTTTATTGGATGATCTTGTCAGCTGCATAGTGGCATTGGATGAGCATAAGGACTTCTGGCAATCTCATGATATAAGCGGCATACCTATCCATTTGCGTAAGAAAATAGGCATGTTGACAGATTCGGAGGTTTTCAAAGACGGCCCGGTCACCGTCCTCAGCACTCAGGAGTATTTTATATCCGAGCTGAAGAAAGCCAAGCGAATATGTGGCGTGTCTCCAATCATCGCTCCCGGGTATGCTGAATCGATAGCTTTTGCTGTGGAGAATGGCTCTCAGGTGGATCTTATATTAACAGGAAAAATTTTTAATATAATTATTAAAGAGAGCAAAGATTCCCTTGGCCATCTTTTGGCATCCAAAGGATTCAGGCTCTATTGCCTAGAAGAAGAACTCACAGTGGCCTTCACAGTGACAGACAGAATCTTATCACTGGGCCTATTCCGCCAAGATGGCAGATATGATGTCCNNGATGTCGCCAGCGACCTCAATTGCAGGGGAGAGAAAGCACTTCTTTGGGGAAGGGAGCTATTTGATTACTATTTGCAGAGATCAAAGCCGATAAGCAGCATATCGGATTGATGCTCTACCCGAAAATTTCATTTTCCATCACAAACACATTTAAATTTTTTAAGAATTTTTTCCGAATTTTATTTATTTTACCTGGACCTTCATTGGTGTATAATATCATCTATATCACCATATTGACCTATTAGTCACCGGAGGTTGTTTGAAATGTTGAAATGCAACGCATATCTAATCAACAAAATTTTTAAAAGTGAACTGAGGCAATTGAGCATCTTCATACTCAATTCGATCAGAGAGATTCTTTCTTTTTTATCGGTGAGCTCTTTATTCATAGGCGGCACGGGATTCTTCAAGACATATATAGCCTATCTCTTGCTGGCAATGACCCCCAATATCTACATTTGTCTGGCAGTTTTTCTGGTCTCCTTCAGTGTATATACGCTGGACAAGGTTGCTGATCTGGATAAAGATGTTGCCAACACGCCGACCAGAGCCAGATTCTTAAAAGGGAGGAGAAATCTGGCCATCGTCTACTCTTCTCTGGCATATTTGCTCTCTATTATCATCATATTCGTAGGAAGGCCATTATCATCCTCCCTATTATTGGTTCCTATGGCCGCCAACATCGTATACGGCACAAGGCTCATTCCCGGATTCCCGAGGCTGAAGGATATTCCGGTCATGAAGAATGCCATCGTGGCTCTTTCTTGGGCTATTGTCACCATTCTAATTCCGGTTACATATCAATACCAGCTGTCTTTGGGTCCATCTCCTTTTCTGGCCTTCCTAGTAATTTATTTTATGTTTATAAAGACATTTATCGACACAGTCCTCTACGACATCAGAGATGAGGCGGGCGACAGAATTAACAATGTGAGAACCATACCTGTGCTTATAGGCCTAAAAAATACAACCAAAGTTCTCCTCATTCTTAACAGCACATTGATCCTAGGTCTGCCATGGTTTGGAGGTCTGAGCAGATTTCTGATATTGTCCCTGATCATATATGGCTATGCCTATATCCTTTACTTCCGCGAGCGACGCGATCCGCTTTTGCTCGATTTATGCGTGGAAGGTGAATGGATGCTCGCTAGCATCTTCTTGATCGGAATTATGAAGTGCTTGGAATCCGGCCTTCCAGTCTAGTTTAAAGGGAACCCTTGCCCGGAGGCTGTTTATGCCTCCGCTGCCTCATAATCGGTATCGATGGTATCCTGCAGCCCGTCTTCGGTATGTGCCGTCACCATGCGCTCAGAGACATCCTGATCGGAGAGTATCTCCAAAAAACGCTTGGTATATCCATCCCTCTCCGAGGCCTTCTGGCTTTCGAAGATATTTCTGTACTCGGAGATTGTGGATGGAGCAACATGCAGACTTTCAGCCATCTCTTTAACTGATTTATTGGACTCACCCAGACGGAGAAACTCATCCTTGTCAAAGGGCGGTTTTAAATCGCTTTCTCGGAATAAATGCAGCTTAATTCTGGCTCGACTTACGGTCTTATTGAGAGCCCGATCCCCCAATTGCTCCGCGATTTCAGTATCGCTTAGCCCTTTATAAAATAGTCTGACTACGGAGGAGAGTTGTTCAGCTGTCAGCTTGGTCTGAATGCCATATTGTTTTATCATCTCCCGGACCACACCGAGCAAGGCCCGCTCGATTTCGCCGCTTCCCCGGAGACTGCCATGACGGGTAGCCTGCTTCTCCACGACCTTGGTTGTAGCGCCAATCTTCAAAACGAGGTCCCGAAGCTGATCAGTCCTGCCACTCAAACATTCACCCCTTGGAAACTCCCCTGTTTATAGTATAAAGAGATTTCCATTGTATTCCAAATCTATTTATACTCGAGACTCGTCTAGGAGGGCGGAATGTCCGAGACCAGCATATACGTAGTGAAGACCACTGCAAATCAAGAGAGATCAGTGGCTAACATGATCGCCCAGATAGCACGCAAAGAGAAATATGATATCAGGGCATTGCTGGTGCCAGATGTACTGAAAGGATATGTTCTTGTAGAGTCTCCAGCCCCTGAAATTGTAGATCAGGCAATTCAGGGAGTACCCCATGCACGCTCTGTAATCAAAGGAGCCTCCAGCATTGGAGAGGTGGAGCACTTTCTATCCCCCAAGCCCGCTGTAATCGGCATAAATGAGGGAGCAATAATTGAGCTAATATCCGGGCCATTCAAGGGAGAGAAAGCGAGGGTCAAACGGGTAGATGTTGCCAAAGAAGAGATAACCGTAGAGCTCTTTGAAGCCATGGTGCCCATACCCATAACCGTGCGAGGAGATCACGTCCGCGTGCTCAGCAAGGATGAAGCCACATAATTTAGAGGTGACAAGTATTGGCTAATATGGTAGAAGCATTGGTCCCTGGCGGGAAGGCTAGCGCCGGGCCGCCGCTCGGTCCAGCCTTAGGACCACTAGGCGTAAATGTAGCCCAGGTGGTTGCCAAGATCAATGAGCAGACCAAAGATCTCAATGGAATGCAGGTTCCGGTTAAGGTAATAGTCAAGTCCAGAACGGAATTTGAAATCGAGGTTGGAACTCCTCCCACATCCGCCCTGATCATCAAAGAGATGGGCCTGGAAAAGGGCAGCGGAGATAACACCGTTGTAGGGAACCTGACTATGGAACAGGTCCTCAAGATCGCCAACATCAAGAGAAAGGGACTTTTATCCAAGACCATGAAGCATGCCGCCAGCGAGGTCATAGGCACTGCCGGAAGCCTGGGAGCGACCATTGAGGGCATGTCCAGCAAAGAAGCCCAGCTGGCTGTATCCAGCGGCAAATACGATGAGATACTGGAAGCGAAGGCTTAAATAGAGAGTTGTTATCTGAATTCTGATTCTCTTTTTTGAGAAGCCGTAGAAGACCATAGTGTCGCAGACTACGGAGGATTGAAATGGATATAGAAGAAGCCGTTAAACAGGCTATCACCGAGGCGCCTGCCAGGAAGTTCAGCGAGAGCGTGGATCTGGCTATCAACCTCCATAACATCGACCTTTCCATACCCGGAAACAGAGTAGATGCTGAGGTTATGCTCCCCCACGGGCTTGGCAAACCGACCAAGATCGCTGTATTCGCCGCCGGAGAGACGGCCTTGCGGGCCAAGAGCGCCGGAGCAGATCGGGTCATATCCGGGGACGAGATCAAAGAGTTCGCCGGAGACAAGAGAGCTGCGCGCAAACTGGCTGACGAGTACAAGTTCTTCATAGCAGAAACTCAGTTCATGCCCGTGATAGGTAAGAGCCTGGGTTCCATCTTAGGCAAGAGGGGCAAGATGCCAACGCCACTGCCTCCCACCCAGGATGTAACCCCACAAGTGCAGAGGCTCAAGAACATGATCAGGATCAGGTCCAGGGATAGACCGACCTTCCACCTGACTGTTGGGAACAGAAATATGAATACCANNAGAGCTGGCTGATAACATTGAAGCTGTCCTGACCAAGCTCGAGCAGAC
Organism: Methanosaeta sp. UBA80; assembly: GCA_002505805.1. Classification (GTDB taxonomy): domain Archaea; phylum Halobacteriota; class Methanosarcinia; order Methanotrichales; family Methanotrichaceae; genus Methanothrix. The sequence continues at coordinate 6,332 of DAWB01000214.1, forward strand.
CCTCAAGGATGGCCGGCATAACCTGAAGTCGGTTTATGTCAAGACCACCATGGGTCCTTCCATCAAGGTGATCTAGATGGCAGCAGAGACTCGTCATACTGCCCATATACCGCAGTGGAAGATCGATGAGGTATCTGAGCTTGTAGAGAAGATAGGCAATAGCCGGGTTGTGGGCATTGTCGGTGTGCGGGAGATCCCTGCCGACAGCATCCAGCAGATGCGAGGCGATCTGCGGGGCAATGTAGAGATAAGAATGGTCCGCAATACCATAGCCCATCGCGCTCTGCAGGAATCAGCTCCTGAGATCAGACAGCTTTCGGACTACATCGAAGATCAGACTGCCTTGATCTTTTCCGATGAGAATCCCTTCAAGCTCTATCGCCTGCTGGAAAAGGGCAAGAAGCCCATGCCCATCAAGGCTGGGGCACGTGCTCCCAGAGATATTATAATTGAAGCCGGAGAGACATCGTTCTCGCCGGGACCAATGGTGGGCAAGCTCCAGGCTGCAGGAATACCTGCCGCCATCAAGGGCGGAAAGGTGGTCATCAACCAGAAGGTCACCCTGGCCAAAGAGGGAGAAGTCGTCCCCGCCAAGACGGCGGATATTCTCAAGACCATGGAGATCTTTCCCAGAAATGTGGGCCTGGAACTGAGGGCTGCATATGAGGGAGGACTGATCTTCAAGGTTTCCGACCTTACCATTGATGTGGAGGCGCAGCTTTCGGAGCTTGCTGCCGCTTCAGCCAAAGCCTTCGGGCTGGCGGTTGAGATCGGCTATGCCACTCCGAGCACAGTCGGACCCATGCTGGCCAGAGCCCAGAGGCGTGCTCATGCCCTGGTGCTGGAGACGGGAATGCCCGTGCCCGGCATGATGGAGATGCTCCTGGCCAAGGCCGCCGCCAATGCTAGGGCCCTGGCGGCTCTGGCTAGCGGAGAGGCAGCTCCTGCTGCCCCAGCCGCAGCCGCTCCCGAGGCCGAAGCTGCCGCCCCTGAAGAGAAAGAGGAGAAGAAGGATGAAGAGGAGACTGCCGCCGGACTGGGCGCTCTCTTCGGATGAAGACTTAATTAAATTTCGAGGTTGATCTAAATGGAATATGTATATGCTGCTCTGCTGCTTCACAGCGCAGGCAAAGATGTTAACGAGGATGGAATAAAGAAGGTCGTCGAGGCATCCGGTGTGGCTGCCGACGAGGTCAGGATCAAGGCCCTGGTTGCCGCCCTGGAGGGTGTGGATATCGCCACAGTACTCTCCCAGGCAGCCGCCGTGCCCGTGGCCGCCGCAGCCGCAGCTCCTGCAGCCGCCGCCGCTCCCGCCGCCAAGGCCGCAGCCAAGGAAGAGGAGAAGGAGGAGGACAAGGAAGCAGCTGAGGAGAGCGGCGTTGAGGGCCTGGGGGCTCTCTTCGGATAGGCTCTTCTTCCACCCTTTTTTTCTTTTTTCTCTTTTGCGTCTCATATTTTCCATTTCATTTCGATTCTCCAGAAAGCCACTTAAGAAATGCTTTTAACCATGGGCTCGTCTCTGCTACTCATTATGGCATGGGTCATGTGGCTTACAGGCCTTCCGGGCTGCGGGAAGACCACTATTGCAAAGAAAGTCAGGTCGCAGCTCCAGGAGAAAGGCATAGCAGTCAAGATTCTGCAACTGGATGAGATCAGAAGAGCTATCACTCCAGTGCCCCGCTACACCGAGGAGGAGAGGGATATCGTCTATGCCAGCCTGGCCTATATGGGCTACCTCCTGGCCGAGGCAGGGGTCAATGTGATCATAGATGCCACTGCCAACCGCCGCCGCTACCGGGATCTGGCCCGCCGGCTGGTTCCGAACTTTGCCGAGGTCTTTATCCGTGCTCCCCTTTCCGTATGCATGGAGAGAGAAGCCGAGAGAGCGGCAGAGTTCTCCCCCAAAGGAATCTACAAAAAGGCAGGCGCAGAAAAGGCCCCTGTGCCGGGAGTCAATGTGGCCTACGAGGAGCCGCTCGCTCCGGAGATAGAGGTGGATACGACCACGATGAATCCGGAAGAGGCAGCCGGCTACATTGCAGAGAGAGCTCTTGAGCTCTTCAGTGCTCATGCCGGCAGATAGCTGAAGGCGCGGGCGGAAGGCTTTCTGTCCCTAATACCGCCAGTCCTGCCAGGATAGGAGCAAAATTCGTCTCTGCATTCTTTTTCTTCATCGCTGCCAGCCGGGCTACATCCTCCCGGCGGACCTCCTTCCTTTCAAATTCCAGCCCCTCCAGCAGCCTTTCTCCCTGCAGGGAGCGGACGACCACAGTGGAGAAGCCCTCCGGGCTGCCGATAGAGCCGATGGAGACATCCGCCAGCCGGCTCACCAGATCACCGCAATAGTCGCAGCCCTCCCGGACCAGCTCATGCAACTCGCTGACCCGGCAGGAGTGCTCCCGCCCTTCTGCCTGGATCAAAAACTTCCCTCTGGCAATCTGGACCTTTGATGCTTTATTTAGATCCAGGCCGAAAAGCCAGTCGATGTGGCTTTTCAGCCGGCCATAGTCAAAGCTCTCAAAGCAGAACAGGCCGATTAGGTAGATCTCTGCATCCGGAAAACGGCGAGCAAAATAGCCTGCCCTCTGCAGGCACCTCACCACCCGGATCTGGCAGGGAGTGCCGACCACAGCTATCTTTTTCCGCCCCTTCTGCAAGGCCTCCAGAAGGGGGAGGATGACGGAAATACGCACATATTTTGTCCCTCTAGCCTCTATTATGGAATCGGCATTCTCGGCCAGGATTGCCTTCGCACCATACATATCATCCTGTAGCGCCACTACCGCCGCATCCAGCAGGCCCGCTTCCATCCCCCGAAGAAGAATTGCCGAAACCATGCCCCCATCCTGCCCTTCGATTGCGCTCCTGCCGGCGAACATCCGCCTGCATATGCCTAGATCGCCATCAATCGTGCCATCGAGGAACTCGGATTCAAGCTCACTGATATCGGAGGCAAGGAGGGGATAGATGTTCTCTCTCATTGTTGCTGAGCTGGTGGGACAGACCAGGGCACAGGCCCCGCAGGCGATGCAGTCCTCAGAAAGCTGGCCATAGGGGGTATCCACATCTCTCAAGACGCCGCGATTTTGGGCATTGATGGCTGAGACGCC
>DAWB01000147.1 GCA_002505805.1 Methanosaeta sp. UBA80
AGATGCCATTCTCCCCGTTATCACTGGCATTGTTGTCAGAGATTTTATTGCTGGTGGAGGATGTGAGCCATATGCCGTAACTTCGTGTTGGATTGCCGTTATTAGTGACATCGTTGCCCGAGATAGCGTTGAAGCTGGAGGATTGGAGGTAGATTCCACAATATCCATCGTTGCCGGTGATTTTGTTGCGATCGATCTGGCAATTCTGGGAATCATGAATGGCTATGCCCTCGCGGAGGTTGTCCCTGATGATGCTATTCGTTATCCTGATGCCCTCTGATAAACTGATGCGGATGCCTTGGCCGTTATTATCTCTTATCTCACAATTATCGATGAGGCAATTTTCAGCCATCACATCGATTCCCCCACAAGGAAGGCCCGATTTGGTTACGACCAGACCGCTTATGTCTGCTCCTGAACCAAGCAGGGTAATAGTGCTATCCACACCATTACCTTGTATCTCAGGAGACCCCACTCCTACGATTTCTATATTTGCCTTATCAATGATAATCGGCCCAGAATATGTCCCGCTCCGGACCTCTATGGTGTCGCCGGGGCAGGCGGCATTGATCGCTGCCTGGATGGTAGTGTAGTCGCAGCCCGAGGCGCAGACCGTAAGGATTCTTGGGCTGGAGCTGTTTGTTAGCGGGTAGTTGTCGTGCTCCGATCCGCCCGGAATACTGTAGGGCGTATCTCCTATCCCGTCGCCGTCGCAGTCCCCGCCGGCGTAGTCGGACCAGCGTTTTCCGACATAGGTAGTAACATTTCCGTAAGCGATCTCTGTAGGCGAGTTCCAGGTATTGGCCTCATTGGACCATCCGAGGTCGAAGTTGTTCAGGTAGATGCTGTTGCTGTTAGAGGAATCTAGACGGATGCCGCTCTCGGAATTGCCGGAGGCAGTGTTACCTGTGATGGTGTTGTTGCTGCAGTGGAGATCGAGGACGATGCCGTCGTCGTTGCCTGTGGCGGTGTTGCCCGAGATAGTGTTTCTGTCGGAGTGCCAAAGGTGGATGCCGTGGTCGTTGCTTGTGGCGGTGTTGCCCGAGATGTCGTTATTGCTGGAGTATTCGAGGTGGATGCCGGGCCCGGAATTGCCATTGGCAGTGTTGCCCAAGATAATGTTGTTGCTGGAGGAATCGAGTCGGATACCGATCACGGAGTTGCCTGTAGCGGTGTTGCCCGAGATGTTGTTGTTGCTGGAGTGATAGAGGTAGATGCCCGCGTAGTTGTGGTTGGCGTCATTGCGAGAGATGGTGTTACCGTTTGAAATTGCATATATCCCTGAACAGGGATAAGCACTGCCCGAGTTCCTGGCCTCAAATCCCTCCACAGTGCAGCCATCCGCGGATATGGTGATGGCGGAGACGGAGCCGCCGGCGTCCACCACTGGCAGGCCGTCGCCGGTTACCACGCCCCGCAGAGTGAGCTGCTTGTTCACTTCGACATGCTCCTCATAGGTTCCGCTATGAACCTCTATAGTCTCACCGGGGCTGGCGGCGTCGATGGCGTCCTGGATGCGATTGTAGCCGCAGCCCGAACCGCAGACCGTGAGGTTTCTCTGGTTGGTGAAGTTCTGGTCTATGACGCTATCGGAGGTTAGTGTAACCGTCCCCGGAGCGCTGACTGCATCTCCAGCCGGCTTTGTGGGTCTCGCTGAGAATGTAGTCACCGGGCATAAGGCCGCAGAACTCATAGCTTCCGTCTTCGCCTGTGATCTGATTGACTGTGTAGCTCCCGTTGGTCAGGGTGATCTTCCAGCCGGCAAGACCCAGTTTGGTGCGGTCGTCGAGCTTATAGCCAGAGATGCAAAGATCGTTTCTGCAGTTGCCGAAATTCAAATTTTTAAAGGAGTCCTTGGGCTCAAAGATATCTGCTCCGTAAGGGAACCCACCGGGGGATGGGTCTGCAAATAATTGGCTTTAAGGTTCTCGTCAACATCATAGCACCCCGGTCGCAGGCCTGTGAAATTATAGGATCCATTGCTATCGGTGGTGATAGTCCTGTTTTCTGCTCCAGACAATACAATTTCCCAGCCCTCAAGTCCCGGCTCGCCTTCATCCCAGATGCCATCAGCATATAATCCTCGAACTTGCTGCCCGAGATGTAAAGATCGTTTCTGCAGTTGCCGAAATTCCTTCCATCAACGCTTGATTCCAAGAGAGTGACATTATGCACCACGCTTTCTCCAGGATAGGTCTGAACATAGCCCAGCTTTATCTCTTCGGAGACTGTGTATCTCCCCGGTGCAAGGCCGGCAAAGGTATAAAGTCCTGATCCGTCGGTGTACTCGGTTCTATTAAATCCCCCCGGCCCCGCGAGCATGATCTTCCAGCCGGAAAGGCCGGCTTCATCTGGATCTTTTTCTCCGTTGCCGTTTCGGTCATCGAACTTGTTGCCGGAGATTAACAGGGGCGGCTCCTGGAATGGCCAGGGTTTGATGAGCGGATACATGTCCCTGGCTGAGCCCACCCCCAGACTGTAGGGGGTGTCTCCCACGCCGTCGCCATCGTCATCCGCGTCGGAATAGTCGGACCAATAGTTGCCCAAAGGAAGGGAAATTGTCCTGGAGTAGTAGACATAAGAAATCTCCTGGTCGCAGTTCCATCTGTTTCCGGAACCCGAATCCCTGGCATTGAAGGCATTATTAAAATTGTTTAAAAATATTACATTATTCGTGGAGCTGGAGAGATCGATGCCGAAACCTCCGTTGCTGACAACACTGTTACGATAGATGCGGCAGTTCCGGGAGTCTTGCATGGCAATACCCCCCAGGCCGTTGTTCGCGATGGCATTATCCGTTATATTGCTGCCCTGAGAGGAAGCGACGGAGATGCCATAGCCGCGATTGTTTCTTATCTGGCATCCCTGGATTTTGCAGCTCGGCGCCCTGATATCTACGCCTGCATGAGGATTTCCGGAGTTGGTCACAACCAGGCCACTTAAGGTGGATCCAGGGCCGAGAAGGGTGATGGTGCTGTCTACACCATTGCCACGGATCTCAGGATTGCCCAATCCCAGCAGAGCTATGTTTGCCTTATCAATAACTATCGTTCCATCGTATGTTCCGCCGGTGATCTCAATGCTGCCTCCGGGGCTGATCGAGTCCAGGGCTTGCTGGATGCTTCCGCCAGGAGCCACCTGGAGGAAGAGGATCTCCTCGGAGGGGGGCTCCTGCTTCGGTTCAATTATCTGGATGTCTTCCTGTGTCAGGATCTTATTCTCCTGGATGATATTGTCCTGAGAATTCACTTCCCGTAGGCTGTCATAGCTATTTCCAATTATGATGTTGTTATGCGAATTCTCCAAGAGTATGCCATCCTTGCCATTATTCGTAAACAGATTTCCTTTAAGTATATTTTTATCCGAGTCTTTCAAATATATGCCATTGATTTTGTTATCCTCAACGGAATTAGATATGATAAAATTGCTCGATGAGCCCTCCAGATAAATTCCATCGAAGCCGTTTTTATCTATCCTGTTTCCATAAATGGTATTGCCGCTATTTCGGCTTAAGCGAAGTCCATAACCTGAATTATTGGTAAGGGTATTGTTGGATATTCGGTTATTATCTGAGAGAACAGCGATTCCTGCTTCTGGATTTCCAGAATTCATCACTACGAAACCATCCACAGTGCAAGCGCTGGCGGCGATGGTAATGGTGCTGCTGTGTCCGACTGCAGAGACCTTCGGCGCCCCTTCGCCGGTATCGACTCCTCGCAGGATGATGCCCGGTTTGCTCAGGTTGAGGTTTTCATGATACTCTCCGCTAAGGACATAGATCGTTGCGTTGGGATTGGATTGGTCCAAAGCATCCTGGATGCTGGTGAAGCTCACTCCCGGCTTGTCTTTCGGTCCAACCACATTGCCGGAGATCTCGTCGGGATTAGGCAATGGATCGAGAAAGAATCTGCTTATATCTCCAGAAAAGTCGTATTCCTGAGATGATTTTGGAAAGTCAGGGGAATTCTGGCCATTGACCAAAACGAGCAAAATATAGATGATCAAGCAAGCCATTTTTCGCTTTGGTGAACTAGAATGCCCCATCATCTCACATTATAGTATGTTGGCGCAATGCATTTAAGTTTTTTCTACAGGGCCACATATTAAAATTAATCAACCTTCTAGCCAGTATTTTCATTGCTTTCCTCTGAGAAGGATTATGCTTTCTTCATTGAGACGACAGAATGAAGAATTCCCCTCAGGCATCGTATCATATAAGAGTTTATACTATTTGATCATGGACATCATAAGCACCTGCATCCTTTAGAAGTTGAGATTGCCATAATCCTGGCCAGACTATTTATCTCCAGGCGGCAATCATCTCCCGATGGCCTCTGACGACTTTGACCCGGGCCCCTGGCTGGATGAGATCAACTCCCTCTACTGCAAAGCCGATCCGGCCCATGATTTCAGCCACATCCTGAGGGTCTGCAAATTGGCTCGGATCATCGGCCAGGAGGAGAAGGCGGACATGAGGGTGCTGCTGCCGGCCGCTCTGCTTCATGACCTGGAATCTAAAAAAGGGCAAGGATCAGGGCAAGAGCCGTCCGGCCAGGCAGGCTTGGGGGCGGCGCGCGCCTTCCTGCAAGGCAAGGGACTGGGCCGGGATAGAATAGAGAAGGTGCTCTATGCCGTAGAGGTGCACCGCTTCTCCCGGGGAATCATTCCCACCACCCTGGAGGCCAGGATCCTCCAGGATGCCGACCGTCTGGATGCCATGGGGGCCATAGGCATAGCTCGACTTTTTGTCACCGGCGGGGCTCTGGGAAGAGAGATGTACCATCCCCAGGATCCCTTCTGCCGGGAGAGAAAGCCCGATGACAAAAAATGGAATCTGGACCATTTTTATAGAAAGCTCCTCAAGCTGGAAGAGGGCATGCATACCTCTTCAGGGAAGAGGCTTGCCGCAAAGAGGGCCCGGGTAATGAAGCAGTATCTTCTGGACCTGGAAGAGGAGATCGGAATATGAAAGAGAGCAATTACATCTTGACACCCAAGAGTGAGATCGAGGCCAGGATCAAGAGGCTACAGGAGAATATGGGCGATCTGACCGGTGCCATCATCCTGGGATCCATCAATCTGGGCTACTTTTCCGGCACAACCCAGGAGGGGCTGATCTATATCCCCCGGGACGGCCAGCCCACATTGATGATCAGAAAGAGCCTGGAGCGGGCTGCTGAGGAAGCCGCCATCCCGCCCCGGCCCCAGAAGAGCCTCCGGTCCCTGCGAAAGGATCTGGATATCACCTCCGGCGCCAGGATCGGCCTGGAGCTGGATATACTGCCTTACAACTACTATCTCCGGCTGGCCGGCTCCCTGGGAGAGGATGTAGCCATCTCGGACATCTCCGAGGAGATCAAGCACATTCGATCGGTCAAGTCGGACTATGAGATAGATCTTGTCCGCCGGGCGGCAGAGAATCTGGATGCGGCAATTGCATGCGTGGCCGATCACCTCAGGGAAGGCATGCGAGAGATAGATCTGGCTGCTGAAGTGGAGAAGAGCCTGAGGCTCTCCGGCCATCCTGGAAGTGTGGCCTTCAGAAGGTTCAATCACAGCCTTCCCATGGGCCATCTCATGGCCGGGGAGAGCGCCTCCTATCCCAGCTATGTATCCTCGCCCACAGGCGGAACGGGCATGTCCCTGTTCCTGCCTCAGGGCCCAGGATTCGCTCGCATCCGTCGAGGCCAGCCGGTTCTGGTGGACTATGCCGGATGCTATGGCGGCTACATGGCCGACGAGACCCGCATATTCTGTCTGGGAAGCCCATCGCCGGATATGGAGCAGGCCCATCAGGCCGCCCTGCAGATCGAGGAGGCCGTTGCCCTTGAGCTTAAGCCGGGCAGGCTCTGCCGGGATATCTGGAACCTCAGCGAGGCCGAGGGGGAGAGGCTGGGCTATGGCGACCATCTGGGCGGTCCGGAGGGAAGAAAAGCAGGCTTTGTGGGCCACGGCTTGGGCCTGGAGATAGATGAGTATCCTGTCATCGGCCCCCTGGATCAAAAGATCAAGGAGAATATGATTATAGCCGTGGAGCCCAAGATGATCTATCCCGGAAAGGGTGTGGTGGGGGTGGAGGATACCTTCCTCACCAGACCCAATGGCGCAGAGAGGCTGACTCGTTTGCCGAAGGAGATTTGGCGAGTATAGTTCCAAGACAGCGGGACTGGTTTATACCGGTGAGATTTTTGATTTTTTTTAGGAAAGAGCAACCCTAGTATAGCTGCTGCAAATCCTTGATACAGCTCAGGTCCTATATCACCAATATGTTGGCACTAAAGCGGCAAATGATCGAACTATCTCCTTCCCATTCACGCCAGTTCTTCATGCGAAGCTCCTGCAATCCTGCTCTGGGAGTTCGAAAGATGAATACCCTGAAACCAGCTGCTCCGATAGCACTGCTTTCTCTCTCGAAATAGTCTCTTTCAAGTTCCAGATTGTCTTTTTTCTCTAAGGTCCATCGGTAGCCAGTAGTTGGATTCTCTTCCAATCGCACCACAACAGGATCGCTAATGCTCGTCTCAAAAGAGCCGCCGCTTTGCTGATAAGTAAGTATCATCACACATCACTTGCATACAACTTCAGTTTCTTAGCAAAAATAGATATGGGCATCAAGGAGCCTTTGGCCCCTTGCATGCCTGTTTCAGCATTTCTATTTATGGCAGAAGAATGACGCTACCATACATAGATCTCATGGATCATGCCGTCGCTCTCCTCCCGATAGTTCACCACCGATCCTTTTTCCAGTGCATGAGCGCTGAGCATGGTCAGAGCTACGATTGCACTATCGGAATTGTTGGCAAGTTTCTTCCAACCTATGCCGGATACCCCTATCCAGGAGTTGCGGTTCTGATTGATCGACCATAGCCCGTTAATTTTCTTATTGCTCAACCATGCAGTAATGCCTGCGGACTCGCCTTCTTGCAGAGGCAGAGCCGGTGCCGCATCTCCCATTCCTACCACAGCTGATGCCTGACTTTCTGCTTCAGCCGAGGCGACATATTTCTCAGGCGCCATCTCACTGGGCATTGACATCTCACCACTCTCGATCTTTGTGCTTTCTGCTGGTCCTTCCGGCCCCATCTCCGGTTTAATCTTCATCTTTGCCATATCATCATCCCGTAATTTTTCATAGCACATACAGTTGTTTAATGACGCTGTTCTCCTCGTAGAAGTTGACGGGACGTCCTGCTGCTTTTGCAGCAATCAGCTGCGCGAGCATATTGAAGAATATGTTGTCGTTATCCGCCGAGATCTTGCGCCAGCCTCCTACGCAATCAAAGTATGCCCAGGCATTTCTATCCTGATCTATCGTCCATAAGCCGACAACATGACAGTTCGAATGCCAGCCGGTATTGACAATTCCGTCAACTCCCTGATTGAGCCAGGTGTCAATGCCACATTGTCCATAGGCAATTTTGAAAAAGCCAGCCTCGCCCCAGCCCGTTCCCCAGCTATTCTTGCAGATCCAATAGCCTTGGGAATCGTTATAGCCTACAATAGTCACGCAGTGTCCGCCTGCTTCTCCACCCGAGACATGCTTGTAAATCCCGCTTTTATAGCTGAAAAAATCCTGATAGACAACGAAGCAGGCGCATACCGGTCCCTTGGTCGATACCCAATTCTTGATATCTGCTACTTTCCCGGTGAGATTTGTATAGCCTGTTATCTTGACTGCACTATTAGCCCAGCCTGAGCATAATCCGCTGCAATCCTTCTTGGACAGGCCGCTGTCATAGGTATAACATGCCTCTTCCGACACTCCCTTGGCTTTGAAAGCATCGAATGCCTCATTAGGCCACCAGCCGGTGTTACAGGTGGCACCTTTATCTCTGCCGTGGCAGAAGAACATGTGCGCTTCGCTCAGATCGATAGCGAGGTTTGGATTGGAGTATTGCAGGCGTACTTGAGATTCAACTGTAGCTACGGTTCCAAAAGCGACACAAGATCCGCAGGATTTCTGATCCCGAATGGGGGTGACAAAATTCTTCCCAGCCACATTGCGAAGATCATAGGCGGATGGCGCACCGATTGCGCTTATTGCTTCACTCTTAATCGATGCCTCAATTGATTCCCATTTCGATGCTATCTCTTCAAGAGTGGTCTCTCCTTCGGGAGGATTGAGCCCCAAGTGGTTCTTCTGCTCGGAAAGCGAAAGTGAAGACANNTCGCCAGCAGCACTGAGTGCACTGCGGATATCTTCCATCCTTATTCTATCTGTTTCCATAACATCCCTCATTTCTATTTTATTTAGGTTCTGAGGATTGAGATTCAAAGTTTTATTAAACAAAAACTACTGAAAATACTTATGCATATTATCCTATTAATAGTTTTCTATAAAGAGATAAATAAAAAAACATTTAAAATATATAAGTTTTAAAATCATCAAATATTGAAAGCGACTATTTTAAATTATCATATATACTATTATTAAATATGTGATTAGCTGCTTTTGGGATAAACCGATCGCTTGAATTCCTAACCGATAACGGATTGTATGGCAGATTATGATGCCGCATGCTGTTCCCTTAGTGGCCAATGAGGGTGTGATTTAAACGTGGAAGGAGATTGGCTGAATGCTATGTTAATGGTAGCTCATACATCAGTCCACCTGATTTAGATTTCCCGATGGAAAGGATAAATAGTAAGACGAGGGCAGATCGATCAGGAATTATGGGATATCTATTCGGGCCTGTGCTCTCCCGTCGCCTGGGCCTTTCCATGGGTGTGGACCTGCTCCAATACAAGACCTGCAACCTGGATTGCGTCTACTGCGAGCTGGGCAGAACTGTCTGCCTCACCGCCTGTAGAGGTCGATTTGTGCCCCGGGATAAGGTTGTAAGGGAGATAGAGCGGCGGCGAAATGAGCCCTTTGATTATCTCACCTTTGCCGGNNACCCGACCCTGAGCCTGGATCTGGGAGAGGTGGTCAGCCGGGCCAAGCAGATAGTGGACTCGCCCGTGGCGGTGATCACCAACAGCACTCTTCTCACCAGCCCGGCAGTGAGAAAGGAGGTTGCAGCTGCGGATGTGGTTTTGCCTTCACTGGATGCCGTCAGCCAGGAGGCATTTATGGCCATCAACCGCCCGGCAAGAGGCCTTTTTGCAGAAGAGATGATCCAGGGCCTCAAGGACTTTCGCCGGGAGTATTCCGGAGAGATCTGGCTGGAGGTGATGCTGGTTGAGGGCATCAACGATCATGAGGCGGAGAGGATCGCCAGAGCGGCAGAGGCCATCGATCCGGACCGGATCCAGCTCAACACCGTTGTCCGCACTCCCGCCGAGCCGGTAGAGCCCCTGAGCCAGGAGGAGATGCATAGAATGCGGGAGATCTTTCCCCGGGCCGAGCTGATACCGGACTGGGACTGGAGCGTTCCTAAAGCTATTAAGGAGAGGATGCTCAAGCTCTTGTCCGAGAGAGAGCTGACCCTGCAGGAGATCGGCCTTCATCTGGATCTGGCAGGAAATGATGCCATCAAGTACTGCAAGATTCTGGAGAAGGATGGTTCGATATCGAGAAAGCTCTATCAGGGCAATCTATATTTTCATGCAAACTAATGAATAATCTCGCTTTTAACCATTGTTATGCAAATCGCTTTAAACGAGTCTGATTCCAACTACAATCTATCGGACTGAAATTCATGACGGAAAAGAGCAGCGAATGCGATTCATGCGCCCAGAAGGGCTCCTGCAAAGATGAAAAGGATGTCAGGGCGGGAGGAGAATGCGATCATAAAGTAGATCGCATGGCCAGGGTCAAGCACAAGATCATCATAGCCAGCGGCAAAGGGGGAGTGGGAAAGAGCACAGTCACAGTCAACCTGGCCCGGGCCCTGCAGATGAAGGGCTTTAAGGTGGGCATTCTTGATGCCGATATAACCGGCCCGGACATTGCAAAGCTATTGGGAATAGAGGACGCCCGGCTGATGCAGGGACCGGATGGGATAGAGCCTGCCGAGGCGGATGGAATCAGGGCCGCCTCCATGGCCTTCCTTCTCTCCAGCCGGGACTCGCCGGTGGTCTGGCGGGGCCCCATGAAGNNCATCAAGCAGTTCATCCAGGATGTGGACTGGGGAGACCTGGACTTTTTGCTCATAGATCTGCCGCCGGGAACCAGCGACGAGCCCCTCTCCGTGGTCCAGCTCATCCCGGAGCTGGCCGGGGCGATAATTGTCACCACCCCCCAGGAGGTGGCATTGCTGGACAGCCGCAAGGCTGTGAACATGGTCCGGGCGATGAAGATTCCCGTCCTCGGAATTGTGGAGAACATGTCCGGGCTGATCTGCCCCCACTGCGGCGAGAGTATAAGCATCTTCGGTGCGGGTGGCGGCGAGAGGATGGCCCGGGAGATGGATGAGAGATTCCTGGGAGCCGTTCCCATGGACCCATCGGTCTGCGCCCTGGGAGACAGCGGAAAAACATTTGTCCAGAGCCAGGCCAGTGCCGCTTCCAGCTTCAACCAGATCGTAGAACGGCTCTTGGAGATGTTCCCCTGATAAGAAGGATTTTTCCTGCTTTTCGGCGGAAGGTTAAGAAGGCAGATGCTTTATAATCAAAGCAATAGAGGACATTATCCATGCATCGCATACTGGTGAGCAACGACGACGGCGTCTATGCTCCGGGCTTGCAGGCGGCGGCCAGAAGCGTCTCGGATCTGGGAGAGGTGGTGGTTGCCGCTCCCGCCGGACAGAAGAGCGGGGTGGGCCGGTCCATATCCGTCTTTGAGCCGCTACGTTATGCAGAGGTCAACCTCAACGGCTTTAAAGCCTATGCCGTAACCGGGACGCCAGTAGATTCGGTTATCATAGGCATCTTCGCCATCATGAAGCAGATGCCCGACCTCTGCGTCTCGGGCATAAATGTGGGCGAGAATATCAGCACTGATACCGTCACCACCAGCGGGACCATAGGTGCAGCGCTGGAGGCGGCAAGCTACGGCATTCCTGCCATAGCCGCATCCATCCAGGCCGTGGACCAGGGAGACAAGTTCGATATGCACCACGGAGCCAAGCACAGCTTTGCCGTGGCAGAGAAGGTTCTGCGCCGGGTGGCCGCCAGGGTTCTATCTCGGGGCATGCCGGAGGGCGTGGATGTGCTCAACCTTAATGTTCCGGCGGAGGCCACAGAAGAGACAGAGATAGTGGTTACCAGGCTGGCCAGAAAGATCTTCAAGACCGCAGTTCAGGAGCGATTCGATCCCCGGGGCAGGCCCTACTACTGGATAGATGGTGAGCTTATCTGCTGCGACGAAGAGGGAACCGATGTCCAGACCCTCTATCAGGATCAGAAGATATCGCTGACGCCGCTCTCCCTGGACTCCACGGCCAAAATCGACCTGAAAGAGATGGAAGAGCTGTTTTAGCTCCTGTCGCATTCCAGCAATATTTTATCGTGATCCTTAATCAAAGCAAATCCAAGTCCTATTGGATTTTGGATAAGGGTATCCGGCCATTGTGCACCGCCGTTGCCAGCAGCGCACCGGCAAATCCCATTTCCTCTAAAGCCTCCAGATCTTCCTCGCCCTTTATTCCTCCCCCCAGAATAAGAGGATGCCGGCTTGCCTCTGCCGCCGCATTTAAAAAAACAGTGTCGAGCCCCGTGGATGCACCAACCCGCTCCAGATCCAGAAGTATAACTCCCTCCAGGTCCAGATGGTTCAGGCTTTTGAGGAGAGATATGGGATCTTGACCGGCCAGACCGGGATCGGCTGCCAGCAGCCTGCCCTTCTTCATGTCTATGCTCACCAAAGCCCTGCTGCCGTGCTGGGCCAATTTCGCCGCGGCCTCCTCGATAAGGGAGAGGGATGCGGTCTCCGTTCCCAGAACGGGAGAGACTTTGGGCGGGAGGCGGTCCAGATCGGTCAGCCGGGAGATGCCTATATCGGCCATTGTCTTTGCCATTCCGGAGATCTCGCCGATCGCCTTCAGGTTATCCCCCTTTCCGGTGATCAGGTTTAAGTCTGCCACATACACCTCCTGGGGGCAGAGCTCCCCCAGGAGGCCAAGCGGCTCGGATGTGGAGACGAGCCTGGAAAATTCGGTTATGGGCCGGTAGCTTCTTCTCTCCCCTCGCAGGGCATGGACAACAGCACCATTAAGTATATCGAGGACGAAGATGCACCGCACGATTGCTCCTTTCGGGATTGGATGAATATGAGATTGTTGGTTAGCCCCATGAATTTGGTTGAAGCACAGGCAGCCCTTGACGGCGGCGCGGACATAATAGACGTTAAAAACCCCAAGGAGGGCTCCTTAGGAGCGAACTTTCCCTGGATCATCAGGGCGGTGGCCGATCTGGCCCGGGGAAGGGCGCCCCTCTCAGCTACCATCGGCGACCTGAACTATAAGCCGGGCACCGCCAGCCTGGCCGCTCTGGGAGCCGCCTTCGCTGGAGCTGACTATGTTAAAGCGGGCCTGCTGGGGGTAAAGAGCGCCGATCAGGCAGAAGAGATGATGACGGCCATTGTCCGGGCGGTCAAAGATTATGACTCTGGGAAAAGGGTGGTGGCTTCGGGCTACTCCGACTTTGCCCGGGCCGGCTCACTCTCGCCGCTTCTCCTTCCCGCCGCTGCGGCCCACTCCGGAGCCGATGTGGTGATGGTGGATACAGCGGTCAAGGATGGCCGGCCCACCTTTGATTTCATGAGCGAGAGGGATCTGCAGCAGTTCATAGATCTGGGCCATGATGAGGGCCTCAAGGTGGCCGTCGCCGGCAGCATCGCATTCGGCCATCTGGAGCTTCTCTTAAGGCTGCAGCCGGACATCATCGGAGTGCGGGGCATGGTCTGCGGCGGGGACAGGAGAAGCGCTGTCCAAGAGGAGCTGGTGGAAAAGCTAAAGCAGGCCCTGATATAGGCCTTTTTTTGCACATGTAGCTACGGCCGGCACCATAGATCCTGGGAGATATGGGCGGCACAGCACTGATTCTTCTCATTTCTCATTTCGGGATCTTGGAGATGAGGCGGTCGAGAAAGCCCGCCTGCCCTTTAAGGATCTTCTGCCGGGCCCTATCAATATCAAACCACTCTGCTTTATCGATCTCGGGAAACTGCATCATGATTCCCGATCTCCGGGGCCACTCCATGATGAATTCATTGCTGTGGAGCCTATCCGCATCCAGATCCTGCTCCAATGCCCAGATCTGAATCATCTTCCGGCTGGGCTGGCGTATAGTGCCTAAATCTATGAACTGGCCATCCACCTCAAAGCCTGTCTCCTCTTTGAACTCCCTTTTGGCTGCCTGCAGAAAATCCTCATCCGCCTCAGTCAGCCCCTTGGGAATGGTCCAGGCTCCCAGATCCTTGCCGGACCAGAAGGGCCCNNGGCCCGCCCGGATGAGCTAAAAGCACCTCGACTGCATTATCCTTCAAACGATACAGAAGTATTCCTGCACTGTGGACGCTCATCTTCCGCCTTTGCCCCCTAGTTTCCTTATCCCCTTCATGCCTTCATGCAAAAGCTTTTTTTGCTCCGGGCTCAGGAGTGGCCTTCCAGACCTAGATTCAAAGATGAAGATTGAGGCTCGGGGCAAATTTCCAATCTATCGAGCGTGGGGAAGATGAGCGCCATATCCTTCGAGATCCTAAAGCAAGATGGAGAGAGCCGGGCCAGGCTGGGACTGATCAGAACCAGGCATGGAGAGATAGAGACACCCTATCTGGTTCCGGTAGCCACCCTGGCCAGCGTGAGAGCTCTCGGCTCGGACGATCTTATCCGCCTGGGGGTGCAGTGCACCCTGGCCAATACCTACCATCTTCATCTCCAGCCCGGCGACGAGCTGATAGCCAGGTTAGGCGGCCTGCATCGTTTCATGAATTTTCATCGCCCCATCTTCACCGATTCCGGCGGCTTTCAGGCCTTCTCCCTGGGCTTTGCCCGGGAGCACAATGTGAGCAAGATAGGCAATATCTTTCCTCAGGAGGTGCAATCGAACCGTTGCCAGGAAAGGGAAAATGATGAAGGCGCGGACAAGGATAGGGGATTTGGATACCGGGAGCGACGAAAGAAAGAGCCCGTCCTCAGGAAGAAGGAGAACCTGACCCGCATCAGCGATGAGGGGATATCATTTAAGTCTCCATCCGATGGGGCATGGCATTTCCTCAATCCCGAGAGATCGATGAAGATCCAGTCCAACCTCGGCTCGGATATAATCATGGCCTTCGATGAATGCACCTCACCGCTTTCCGATTATGATTACACCAAAAAGGCAATGCACAGGAGCCAGGTCTGGGCAGAGGAGTCCCTTCGTTGCCATGATCGCAGCCAGGCTATATACGGCATAATCCAGGGAGGATGGTTTGAGGACCTGAGGCGGGAGAGCTCTGAAGATATCGCCTCCCAGCCCTTTGAGGGGATAGCCATAGGAGGCTCATTGGGAAACAGCAAGCAGGACATGCATCAGGTCCTGGACTGGACGATGCCCCGCCTGGATGAGGAAAGGCCCCGCCACCTTCTGGGAATTGGCGATATAGACGACCTTTTGGAGTGCGTGGCCCGAGGCATCGACACCTTTGACTGCGTCGCGCCCACCCGAATAGCCCGGCGGGGAAGCCTTTTGCTCTCGCCGGAGTCGGGGGGATGCCGGGAGAATAAGTTCCGCCTGAACATAAAATCTTCCCAGTTCAAAGCCGATGGGAGGCCCATCGATCCCCATTGCCGCTGCCCCACCTGCTGTAGCCTCTCCCGGGCCTATCTTCGCCACCTCTACGTCAGCCGAGAGCTGTCCTACTTCCGGCTGGCTACCATTCACAACCTCTACTTCATGCTCCGCTTCATGGAAGAGGTGAGGGAGAGCATAAGAGAGGGCACATTTCTGGATCTCAAGAGAAGATGGCTGGGCGGCAATTAAGCCGCCCTCGCCTTCAAGTACCAGTGCAGGCATAGGATCAAGCATAATAGAGGAGGAGTTGGAGATGATCAAGAAGAGCAGGCTGTCCATAGACCGGACCGAGGCAAGCATAATCCTCTGCGGCCTGTATATCTTCTTCTCCCTGGCAGGCAACATCGCTGCCACCAAGGTCACCTATTTCGGCAGCATGGTCATGGATGCCGGTTTCATCTATTCCCTCACCTTCACCTGGCGCGATCTGATCCACAAGCAGCTGGGACAGAGGGCGGCCTATACCACCATCTGGCTGGCGGCGGCCATAAACCTCCTGGCCGCATTGTATTTTCAGATAGTGGTGATGATGCCAGCCCAGATCGACTGGGCCGCTTCCGGAGGCCAGTCGGCCTGGGAGTTCCTCTTCTCTTTGCAGTTGAGGATCACCCTGGCCTCCATATTGACGGCGCTCATAGCCGAGCTGATTGACACCAAGGTCTACCAGCTCTGGACGGCGGGAAAAAGAGCGGGATGGCCTCAGTGGACCCGTGTTGCTGTCTCCAATTCTGTATCCATACCTGTAGACAGCCTGCTCTTTCCCATCATCGCCTTTGCTGGGGTGGTGGGGACGGAGGGCTTGCATCAGATGTTCTGGACCAACATCATAGTTAAAGCGGCCATAACAGCGCTGGTATTCTGGACCATATATCTGGTTCCGGAGAGGCCGATTTATGAAGAGTGAATCGGGTCTGGGGCGACTCCGGACTGCTCCTACAAATTAAATAAAAGCAAAAGACTGAAGCATCAAATAGATCGGTCTCACATTTGATAAAGTGCTCAGCAGAGATATGTTTTCTGTTTTCCAGGTAGCTCAGATTACCTTCAAGCGCATGGAAAAAATATACCTAAAACTTTTCGTAATAATTTAATATAAAACAGATTAACGTTAAATACTATCATCAGTCCTTCATCTCTACCTTCACCAAGATGTTCCCAATTGAGGTAACAACAATGTCCAAGGATGTTCGTGAAAGATCCATAGACCCGGCCAGCCAGGATATGCTCGACTTATGCCAGAGAGCCGGCCTGGAGACGGCCTGGGATCGCTTAGAGAAGCAGCAGCCGCAATGCGGCTTTGGCGAGCTTGGTCTGTGCTGCAGAAACTGCAACATGGGCCCCTGCCGCATCGATCCCTTCGGAGAGGGGGCGAGCAAAGGAGTCTGCGGAGCCACGGCAGACATCATCGTGGCCCGCAATCTGATTCGCATGATCGCCGCCGGAGCCGCCGCCCACTCCGACCACGGAAGAGGCGTGGCCCACACCTTCAAGCTTGTTTCCGAGGGCAAAGCCCCCAGCTATCAGGTCAAGGACCAGGCCAAGATGGAGCGGCTGATGAACGAGTACGGTGTGGACAGCCAGATGGCTCTCGCCGAGGCCATCATGGCCGAGTTCGGCAGGCAGGAGGGGCCCATCCGCTTCACCCGCCGCGCGCCGGCCAAAAGGGTGGAGCTATGGGAAAAGCTGGGGATAGATCCCCGGGGAATCGACCGGGAGATCGTAGAGATAATGCACCGCACCCACATCGGAGTGGACAATGATCCGGTGCACCTCATCCTGCAGGGCCTAAGGGCAAGCATAGCCGACGGCTGGGGCGGCTCCATGATCGCCACTGAGCTGCAGGATGTCCTCTTCGGGACCCCCACACCTACCTTCTCCGAGGCCAACCTGGGGGTGCTGGAGCCCAACCAGGTCAACATCATAGTGCAC
Source organism: Methanosaeta sp. UBA80 (assembly GCA_002505805.1). Lineage (GTDB taxonomy): Archaea > Halobacteriota > Methanosarcinia > Methanotrichales > Methanotrichaceae > Methanothrix. The sequence continues at coordinate 16,588 of DAWB01000147.1, forward strand.
GGCCACGAGCCTCTGCTCTCGGAGATGATCGTCGCTGCGGCAGCTGAGCCGGAGATGGTGGATCTGGCCAAAAAGCAGGGAGCTGTGGGCATCAATGTTGCCGGAATGTGCTGC
>DAWB01000165.1:0-13762 GCA_002505805.1 Methanosaeta sp. UBA80
GGCACGGGAAAGACCCTCATCGCCCGAGCGGTGGCCGGGGAGACCGATGCCAACTTCATATCCATATCCGGCCCGGAGATAGTATCCAAGTTTTACGGCGAGAGCGAGCAGAGGCTGCGCCAGATCTTTGATGAGGCGGCCAAGACNNCCCAAGAGGGAGGAGGTATCCGGAGACCTGGAGCGACGGGTGGTGGCCCAGCTGCTCTCCCTCATGGACGGGCTCTCTTCGAGGGGCGAGGTGATAGTCATCGCCGCTACCAATAGGCCCAATGCCCTGGACCCGGCCATCCGGCGAGGTGGGCGCTTCGACCGGGAGATAGAGATAGGCATTCCCAATAAGAACGGCAGGCTGGAGGTCCTCTATGTTCATACCCGGGGCATGCCCCTGGATGATAATCTGGATCTCAAGGAGGTGGCCGATGCCACGCACGGCTTTGTGGGAGCGGACCTCTATGCCCTCTGTAAGGAGGCGGCCATGCGCACCCTGGAGAGGGCTCTGCCCGACCTGGATGTAAAAGAGGATATACCGGCGGAGGTGGTGGATGCTCTGAGGGTGACCAAAGAGGACTTTGTGCAGGCCATGAAGAAGATCGAGCCCTCGGCCATGAGAGAGGTCTTCGTGGAGGTAGCCGAGGTGCACTGGGATGAGGTGGGCGGCTTAAAAGAAGCCAAGCAGGCCGTGATCGAGGCGGTGGACTGGCCGCTTAAATATCCGGAGGCCTTCACTGCCGTGGGGGTCAGGCCTCCCCGGGGGATTCTGCTTTATGGTCTGCCCGGAACGGGCAAGACCCTGCTGGTTCGGGCACTGGCTACGGAGAGCAACATCAACTTCATCAGCGTAAAGGGGCCGGAGCTGCTGAGCAAGTGGGTGGGCGAGTCGGAGCGGGCGGTGCGGGAGGTCTTCCGAAAGGCCCGTCAGGCGGCACCGGCGCTTATATTCTTCGATGAGATTGACTCGCTGCTGCCCGGTCGAGGAAGCGGATCGGATTCCCATGCTACGGAGAGAGTTGTCAGCCAGTTTCTGACCGAGATGGATGGGCTGGTGCAGCTCAAAGATGTGGTGGTGGTGGCCGCCACCAACAGGCCTGACCTCCTGGACAGCTCCATGCTCCGGCCGGGAAGATTCGATCGTTTGATTTATATCCCCATGCCCGATATCCAAGCCAGGGCGAGGATACTGGAGATCTTCCTCTCCCGGATGGCCTGCTCCGCTGTATCGCCAGAGTGGCTGGCTGAGCTGACCGAGGGCTTTTCCGGGGCGGATCTGGAGATGATCTGTCATGAGGCGGGAATGCTGGCTTTAAGAGAGCAGATCCGGCCGGATATGAGACGAGAGGAACTGATCATAGACCGGATAGCCGTTACCCGCGAGCACTTCCAGGAGGCTTTGAATCTGGTTCGGCCCCATCTATCCAAAGAGATAATGGAAGAGTATCAGAAGATGATCTGCGAGTTTAAAGCCTGAGAAGCTAAGATCCAGAGGACCATAAAAGCATGGATGCAAAGCAGCAGTTATATAGTCAAGAAGGATTTAAAGAGGATATGAGGACAGAAAAATTGACCTCTGATGATGAGCCGACAGAATTGCTGGGAGATATCGATTTCAAGGATACCAGCAGCATAACCGTACCCGAGAGCCTAATAGATCAGGTTATCGGCCAGGATGAGGCTGTAGAGGTAATCAAGAAGGCAGCAAGTCAGAGAAGGCATGTCATGCTCATTGGATCACCGGGGACGGGCAAGTCCATGCTGGGCAAGGCCATGAGCGAGCTTCTTCCGGTGGAGGAGCTGCAAGACGTGCTGGTTTATGCCAATCCCGAGGACAACAACACTCCTCGCATCAGGGTGGTTCCTGCTGGCCGGGGCAAGCAGATAGTCGATGCCCAGAAGATGGAGGCCAGAAAGAAGGTTCAGACCCGCAATATGTTCCTCATGCTTATAGTCATGGCCCTGATCGTCTATTCTTATTACACCGGACAGCTTCTCTTCGGGGTCATAGCCGCGGCGCTCATATTCCTATCGCTGCGCTATATGCTGCCCAAAGAGGNNTGCCACCGGGGCTCATGCCGGGGCTCTCCTGGGCGATGTCCGCCACGATCCCTTCCAGTCCGGAGGGCTGGAGACTCCATCCCACGAGCGGGTGGAGTGCGGCTCCATTCACAAAGCCCACCGGGGGGTTCTATTCATAGACGAGGTCAATACCCTGCGGCCGGAGTCGCAGCAGAGCCTGCTCACTGCTCTGCAGGAGGGGGAGTACCCCATCACCGGCCAGAGTGAGAGAAGCTCTGGGGCGCTGGTCAGAACCGAGCCCGTGCCCTGCAATTTCATTATGATTGCTGCCGGCAACCTGGATGCGGTACAGGGGATGCATCCGGCCCTGCGCTCCCGCATCAAGGGCTACGGCTATGAGGTCTACATGAGGGACAGCATGGACGACACCCTGGATAACAGGAATAAGCTCATCCACTTTGTGGCTCAGGAGATCGTCCGGGATGGCAAGATCCCCCATTTCACCCGCGATGCCGTGGCCGAGGTCATGCGGGAGGCCAAGAGGCGCTCCGGCAGGAAGGGCCATCTCACCCTTATGCTTCGCGATCTTGGCGGACTGATCCGGGTGGCGGGAGACATAGCCCGATCCAACGGGGCCAGCCTGACAGAGACGGATCACGTGATCCAGGCCAAGAAGATGGCCCGGTCGGTGGAGCAGCAGCTCGCAGACCGCTATATGGAGCGGCGCAAGGACTACAGCATGTTCCACTCCTCGGGAGACGAGGTGGGAAGGGTCAACGGCCTGGCGGTGATGGGAGACTCGGGAATAGTGCTGCCCATAATGGCCGAGATCACCCCGGCCCAGTCCAAGGAGGAGGGCAAGATCATCGCCACGGGCAAGCTGCAGGAGATCGCCCGGGAGGCGGTGACCAATGTCTCAGTGCTTATCAAGAAATTCCTGGGCGAGGACATCACCAAGAAGGATGTGCATATCCAGTTCATAGGCACATATGAAGGCGTGGAAGGGGACAGCGCCTCCATATCCATTGCCACTGCAGTCATCTCGGCCATGGAAGGAGTGCCGGTCAAGCAGACCGTGGCCATGACCGGCTCGCTATCGGTGCGGGGAGATGTCATGCCTGTAGGCGGCGTGACCCAGAAGATTGAGGCCGCAGCCCAGGCGGGGATCAAGACGGTGCTCATACCCCAGTCCAATATGGGAGATGTGCTTATAGACGAGGCATTCAAGAACAAGATCGAGATCATTCCCGTCTCCAACATCAGCGAGGTCTTTGAGTATGCCATGATGGGCGGGCAGAGAAACCGGCTGATTGAGAAGCTGAAGTGGTTTGCCCCGGATAAGAAGATCGGCATCAGCCTTCCGGAGAGCATTCCCTCCCCCAGCCGGAGCATTTAAAGAAATGTCGGCAGCAGAGTTTTATGACATCCGGGTTCTGCGGGGCAGCAGGACCAGGATTGTTCTTGACAACGGCAAGCTGGAGGAGATCTCCCAGGCTCCCTTTCAGGGTGCGGCAGTGAGGGCTCTTTTCGGCGGGGCCTGGGGATTTGTGACCACGGATGCCGTGGATGACCTGGGGCAGGAGATCGAGGCTGCCCGGCAGATGGCCAGAAAGATCGACCGTCAGGAGGATTTTCGCCTTGCTCCTACGAGGCCGGGAAAGAGCATGGCCCTGCCAGTAAAAAAAGATCCCAGGGACCTCTCTTTAGAGGAGAAGGTGGCTCTTTTGCGGGAGATCGAGGACGCGGCAAAAGTCGCAGGCGTCTCCTCCACCCAGGCGGTTTATATGGAGGCCGATCTGGATCTCCATTATCAGAGCTCCGAGGGCCTGGACCTGGAGTCGAAGATGACCCGAATGGGCTTTTATATCACCGCCGTGGCTCAGAGGAACGGCATCTACCAGACCGACGGGGAGGGCCGCTCCGGCGTGGGCGGCCTGGAGGTTCTGGAAAGGCATGATCCGGTTGCGCTGGCCAGGAGTGTAGGCCAGACAGCCGTGGCCCTGCTGGATGCTGCCGTGCCTAAAGGCGGCCCCTACCCTGTGATTTTGGATCAGGAGCTGGCCGGGGTCTTTGTGCATGAGGCGGTGGGCCATGCCACGGAGGGGGATATCGTTCTGGAGGGCGACTCCTGCCTGGAGGGCAAGCTCGGAGAGCAAATCGGCTCGGAGCTTGTGACGGTCAAGGATGATCCCAGTCTGATGCAGAACGGCTACTACCCCTTTGACGATGAGGGAAGCCTAGCCCAGGAGAGCGTCCTGGTGGAAAAGGGCATTCTGCGCTCCTATCTCAACTCCCGGGAGACGGCGGCCCGCCTGGGAGGCACTCCCAGAAACGCCCGCTCCGATGGCCTGGACCGGCCTGTGGTCAGGATGAGCAATACCTACATCGCCAACGGCGATTGGAAGCTGGAGGAGATCCTGGAAGAATTAGGAGATGGGGTCTATCTGGCCGGCAGCCGGGGGGGCCAGGTGAGCACAGGCGAAGGCGTATTCCAGTTCAATGCCAAGAGGGGCTATCTGGTGAAAGACGGCGAAAAGGCTGGCTTGCTAAGAGATGTCTCCCTCTCCGGGAAGATCCTGGAGACTCTGATGCATGTCAAAGCTGTGGGCAATGACCTCAAGTTCAACTCCGGCCGATGCGGCAAGGCGGGGCAGCTTGTTCCCGTCAGCGACGGATCGCCGCACCTGCTGGTGGGAGAGGCCACGGTGGGCGGGGCGGGATAGATTCAAGATATCCCATGCAAAATCCTCATAAAAATATTTTTTTTTCGGGCCTTAGTCTTTCCCTTCTCAGGGAATCTAACAAAGCATTTTGATTTTCATCCATTAGGGCTGATCCTTACCCAAATACATATTGGCTTTTTAGGGACCGAATAGTAGAGCAGGCCAGTGAAGGCGAAAGCAGCAAGAATGGGGCCAACAACATTCGCCCCGATGAAACCCGAGAACAAAGCCCTGATCAAGTCCCTCCTGGATCAATCCGATTCCTTAGAGGAGGATATCTACGCCGACTGCGAGCAGATGCTGGGCACTGTGCCCTTCATCCTGCGAACCATGGCCCGCCGCCCGGAGTTCATGATCTTCTCCGCCCTCAAGGACTTTTATGCATTGCGGCCCAAGAGCCTGGACGCCAGAACGGCAGAGCTTCTGGCCGTGGCTGCTGCCGCAGCATCCGGTGCAGACAAGTGCCTCAAGGTGCATATGGCTGCGGCATCCCGCGCAGGCGCGAGCCAGGATGAGATCTTGGATGCCGTTTTTATAGCGGCCATCATCGGCCAGACCAGGGTGCTGGCTTCGGCCTTGCGAGAGTTCCGGGATTTTGAGGCGAAGCTGGAAAAGCAGCCTTGACCCTGGCGGGGGCAGGAAGGGTGCTGCCTCTGGAGACCCGGACCTATTGGCAGGCGGCTCTGATGCGAAAGCTTCATGGCCCACCGCCGCCTCTCTGAAGGCCGATGGTAGTGGTTCTATGCAATGATGGCGAGATCGAGGTTCCCGACGGCGAGATCTGCCAGATCTGCGGCCAGGAGCTGGAGGAGTTCGACGAGGTCACCGGCACGGGCATTCACGGCTACTATCACTGGATCTGCGTCAGCCACTATGATCCCTGAGCAGCATTGCGGCATTATGGTTGAATGTCAAAAACGATAGGTGATAAACAAATACCAATTAAGGAGATTTGCATGCCCATCCCATCCTGGCAGTATCATGAGCCCGACCATCCCGGCGCAGATTTCGATGCCATTGTCGAGGACTACGACCGGAACATGAGAAAGGTTCGAGACGTTGACGGAGAGATCAATGAGGTCCTGGAATTCCTGGATCTGAAGCCAGAGCAGACCGTTCTGGAGATGGGAACAGGAACCGGGGAGTTCGCTCTGGCCGCTTCCCGGTGGTGTTCAAGAGTCTACGCCGTGGATCTATCCCTGGGGATGCTCAGATACGCCCAAAAGAAAGCCGCCGCAAGGGATATCAGCAATGTTGAATTCCTTCCGGGAGGCTTTCTCACCTATGAGCATCACGGCCCTCCCGTGGATGCAGCCGTTACCCAGATTGCTCTGCACCATCTGCCCGACTTCTGGAAGCAGATTGCCCTGCTCCGCATTGCCGGTCTATTAAAAGAGGGAGGCAGGTTCTGCCTCCGGGATGTGGTCTACTCTTTTGAGGCGGCAGATTACCAGGCCTATTTCCAGAAGTTCATAGCCCAGGCCTCAATCAGAGGGGGAGACGAATTCGCCCGCATCATGGCTGATCATGTAAAAAACGAGTACTCCACCCTGGACTGGATCATGAGAGGGATGATAGAGTGGGCCGGATTTGAGGTAAAAAGCTCCAGGCATAAGCATGGATTCTTCGGCCTGTATTTTTGCATTAAACTTTAGCTTCAAGGGTTGCAGAGAGATAAGATCAATCGCCTCCCACATTTATCTGATCTCTTCGGCTCAGGGCCATTAGAGAAAGATCCAGTAAACCAGGATGTTCAGAACCGTCAGCGGAGCTCCCACTTTGGCAAACTCCAGGAAGGTTATGGTCTCCCCGCTCTTCTCCGCATTCTGGATGATGATCACATTGCTGGCGGCTCCCAGGATGAACAGGTTTCCGGCGATGGTGCTTCCTGCCGCCAGGGCCATGAGAGCCTCGGTGCTGGGATGGACCAGCATGGGCTGGAAGAGGGCCACCAGGGGAACATTGGAGACCAGCTGGCTCATGACCACGCTGAAGGCCAGGATGGCGGGAACGGTTGCCAGATCGGAATGGGGGCCGGCCAGAAGGGACTGAAAGAATCCCGACCTCCAGACGGCATCCATGAGCACGAACATGGCGGCAAAGAAGATCAGGGTGCACCAGTCGATCCCCCGCACCACTTCAGCTCTCCGGCTGCTGAAGAGCAGTACAGGCAGAGCGGAGATCAGGGCGATATAGGTGAGGGGAAAGTCCTCTCCTATGCCCAAAAGCACTGCTCCCATCTTGGCCAGGATGAGAGCAAAGAGGAGGATGAATGATAGGCGGGACAGGCGGGCTAAATTCGGATCTATAATCTGCCCTGATTGTATCTGCAACTGCTTTTTCTCAAACTGCCCCGAATAAAACAGTCGCAGCAGGAGATAGGCCAGGATGAGGTTGGCCACTGTGGGCAACATCAGATGCTGCAAGAAGACCAGGAATGGATTAGAAAGGCCGGAGTTGATGGCTATGAGCAGATTCTGGGGATTTCCTATAGGGCTCATGGCGCTGCCTATGGTCACGGCAAAGGCCAAGGTGAGAAGGAGCATCTTGGCCGAGATCTTCAGCTCCCGGGAGAAATAGAGCATCAAGGGCGTTCCTATGATGGCCAGGGTGTCATTCATGAGCAGGGCGGACAAAAATCCCATAGCAAAAAGGATGAGCAGCACCAGCTGATCCGCATTCCTGGCCCGACCGAAGATGCGGTTGAAGAGATAGAGCAGGTAGCCGCTCTCCTGCATGGACTGGCCAATGACGAACATAGCGGCCAGAAATATCATCACATCAGGGTTAATGGCCTGAAAAGCCTGCTGGGGAGAGATCTGACCGGTCAGGAGAACCGCCAGGGCTCCCAGAAGCATGACCTGCCAAATTGACAGCGATCTTCCAACTGCTCCTCTCAGGGCGATGAGCAGGAGGACAAGAGCTAAGACCAGTATGGAGATATTTATATCTGCAAATCCGAGCAAGCCCATTCTCTGTTTCCTGCAATCTCTGGCCGAGCCTTGGAGATAAAGGCTTTATCCAGGCAATCGAGCCATAGTTTGCGCGGCTCTGCTGATCTCTAAGCCTGGTTATATAGTTTTCGTCTTATTTGTTGTGGTGCTGCAAATTCTCCGGTTCCACTGTGCTCGTCTTCTATTAGGCCATCGGCGGGATTATTAGGCAAATTAACTCAGAAGTTGTTGAGTGTTCATCGCCAAAAAAGCTTTGCCTGAATAGGATCTGAACCCGATAACGCTTTTGGGAATAGCTCTTAGGAATGGTTTATAGTCTACTTCGCTGTCCATCAAATAGACCACATTATTCATTATAAATGTGTTAATTTCATTTTGCCTCGATGACTAAGCTCTGGTACACCTTATAGGACAGGCCAGTATCCATGCCGCAATTAGCCAGAGGGCCATCCATGCAATCACAAACCTGATCATGGGATATCACCATGATTAATTGTGATGTTTTAGTATCTATATATTTCGCCATAGTCCATAGTTCAACTCATTCGAGACCATATAGAAACGATCCGTCCTGCTGTTCTTGGTGTATATCAACTACTCTGTCGGGATGGATTTCAGAGATATCTGCTGGTCGGAGGGCCTATAAATGACAATGGCTCCTCTCTTCCCGCCTTGATTTCATGCCAGTCTTATCGCTGTTGGCTACAGCAATTCCAGCAGTCCGGACAGGCTGGTGACGCATTCGCCATCCTCCGGCCTGCATTCTCCCATGTTTCGCTTCATTATCGCCCTCCAGCCATAGCTGCGGGCAGCAATGATGTGCTCCATCTCCTCGGTCACAAAGATGCTCTCATCTCCTGCCTTCAAGAGCCCGCTCTTCTTGAGAGCCAGATCGAAGATCCTCTTATCCGGCTTTCGGATATTTCCGGGCAGCTCGCAGGATATGGTGATCAGATCGTAATCGATATAGGAGGCAATGCCGCATTCCTTCAGGAATAGATAGACATCATCGACAGTGATATCCCCCTCCAAATTCGAGAGCACCCCAATGCTGTAGCCTCGATCGTGGAGAGCCTTCAGGGTTTCAGGGGCATCGCTATACAGAAGATGCTGATCGTCTATCCTGGAGACCAGGGTATTGCCCAGATCAAAGAACACCGTAGAGGAGAGTATGGCCATAGACAATTTTTTGCAGTCAAACATATATAACCATAGCTCAGCGCCGTCTCCGGTCATCACAGTCCCATAGTAGCGAGCAGGTAGAGCAGCCCGAGGATAAGAACGGCCATGACGGCAGAAACGGTTCCAGGCTTCAGTCCAATCAGCTCCGGCAGGGTATCGACGGGGAATGCTCCCCTGTTTAGAATAAGCCGGTCCAGGGCGGGATAGAGGCGGGCGAAGATCCCGGCACCGATGACTATTCCAATCATTCCCACCAGTGCATCAACGGCCCCGGCGCCAAAAGCAGCCGCTGCTGTGCCCGGACAGTAGCCGAGAATGGCAAATCCCACTCCGAAGATGATCCCGCCCAGGACTGTTGAGCCCATTGATCCCGGCTTGATCTGCAGGCGGACGAGGCCCATCCACCTCATTACGAACACTCCTATTATTCCCACCAGGATGGCTGAGAGCATCACCTTGACCACAGTGAAATCGGTGAGGAGGAGCTGGCCGAGGATAACATCATATTCGGTCAGGCCCCCTTTTTGGAGGAGAAATCCAAAGACAAGGCCGGACAGCAGGCCCAGAGCTTTCTGGGCCCTGGCCCCGGATCTGATCATATCAAAAGCCATGTTCATGCCTCCTCAGAGAAAGGAAAAGCCATATATCAGCCCTGCCGCTATGATCCCGGCGGCAAAAAAGCATATCACTGCAATCCAGCTTGCCAGAGAAAGCTGAAGCGTTCCGGAGATGCCGTGCCCCGAGGTACAGCCGTCCGCCCAGCGGGCTCCCAGGCCCATGAGGATGCCGCCTGTGAGAGCCACAGTCAGGCGCAGCATTTCATCCGTCCCGAATGACTCTTTAAAAAGAGGCGGCACTACCGAAATGCTCCAGCCTCCCGAAAGATATGCAGAGAGGGCGGCTCCCATCATCGTTCCTACAACCAGCATCCACTGCCAGTCGATGGTAGGAGTGATCTTCCTGTAGTAGGGCATGCTCTCCGTTTTTTGGCGGGAGACAGCCGACTCGATCATTCCTGCCGTCTTGGCATAGGCCGTTGAGCAGCCTAAAGGCCGGTCGGAGAGCAGAAAGACGGTCCAGATTAGGACCCCTATACCCGCTCCGACCAGATAGGGCGACCATGAGGCCGCCATCAGCCATTCGATCATTTTGGATACACCTTGGAGATGAAAATTTAGTGGGGATCTGGCCAGGCTAAGGGATATAGCCCGACCTCTGGTAGGCCAAGAAGCCACCGGCCAGATTGCAGACACTGGAAAAGCCCTTCATCTTGAGAATGCTGGCGGCTATGCTGGCCCGCTGCCCGCCCTTGCACATCAATATGTATCTGCCCTGAGGGTCCAGTTCTCGGTAACGGGTCCGCAGGTCGTGCCAGGCAATATCGATCGAGCCTTTTGCATGCTCTGCCGTCTTCTCCTCCACAGATCTGACATCGATAAGTGTCGCTTGTCCTGACTCTAAGAGCTCATGGGCCCGCACCGGAGAGATGACCGGAACTCTTCCCACCGGCAGGGCGTTGGCCCCCCAGGAGAGCATTCCGCCATCAAGATATGCCGTCACCCGGTCGAGCCCCACCCGGCGAAGCTGAAGGGCCGCCAGGGCAACCTGGGGCATTCCTTCCACCACCAGAAGTATGTCTCTCTCGGGAGGTATGATCCAGCCGGCCTGGGTGGCGAAGCTGCCGGCGAGGTCGATATGCCAGGCTCCCGGTATGTGCAAGCCGGAGAATGCAGGGTAGCTTCTCACATCCAGCACCATCGCCTGGCCCGAGTTGGCCCTCTGGGCAAAGGACCGGGGATCCAAAGGGGCAGGCGGCATCAGATCCTGCATCAGCGCCGGGCCCAGTCGGTTAATCTCGGAGCAGCGGGAGAAGTGATCCGGGGCCTGGGGCATATTGGAGGTCAGGGAGTGGATGAATTCCCGGCGATCTCTTATCTGCAGGGCGTAATTGTACTTCTTCTCGTATCCAATGGTGCTGGTTCTCTTGGCGCTCATAGCCCTGCCGCAGAGCGATCCCATGCCATGAGCGGGATAGACCTCGCATTCGTCGGGAAGCTGGAGGACCTTGTCATGGAGGTTATCGAACAGCGATGAGGCCAGATCCTCAGATCTTCCCGGAAAGAGGTCTGGTCGGCCAACATCGCCCACAAAGAGGGTGTCGCCGGTGAATATGGCCACCGGCGTCTCTCCCCTCCCGGTATCCGTGGCGATATAGCAGATATGCTCCGGGGTGTGGCCGGCTGTCTCAATGATGGAGAAGACCATGTCCTCGAGCTTGATCTCATCTCCCTCCTGGAGGGGGATATGGGGAAATGAGCAGTTCCCGGATTTGGGGGCATAGATCTGGGCCCCGGTAGCCCGGGCCAGGTCGAGATGGCCGGATATGAAATCGGCATGAAGGTGGGTCTCAAGTATATGGGTTATCCGCAGCCCCATCTGCATGGCAGCATCCAGATAGCGGCTGATATCCCGTTCCGGATCGACAATGGCACAGGCCTTGTTTCCCGCCACCAAATAGGAGCTATGGGCTATGCCGGAGACGAAAAACTGGTGAATGATCATAATTCATCATTTAGATGAACACATAAATGAATATTGTTGCAATGGCCAGAAAGAGAATGGTCATGACGCTTCCCGCCCGCAGGTAGTCTCTTGTCGAATAGCCGCCCGGGTCCATCAAAAGGGCATTGACCTGATGCGTGGGAAGAATAAAGGAGTTCTGGGCAGAGANNGGTTGCCGCCACATTGGAGATGATCAGTGAGAGGCTGGTTGCAAGCACGGCCAAAGCCAGCATCACCGCCAGGGGATGGGCCCCGGCCAGCGCTCCGGATACCGATGCGGAGATGATCTCTGCCATTCCCGTCCTCTCCATGGCTATTCCGAATGGAATCATGCACCCGATCAAAACTACGGTCCTCCATTCTACAGCTCTATATGCCTCATCGGCAGTGACGATCCCGGTGATGATCATGGCGGCGGCACCGGTGAGCAGAGCCAGGGAAATCGGCATGCTGGTAGCAGTCAGAGCAAGGGATGCCGCAAAGATCAGCACGGCCAGCCGTCCCATGCCCTGCCTGGCCTCTTCCTCCTGGGGATTGGTGAGCAGAAGAAGGTCCTGGTGGCTGGCCAGCAGCCTCAAGCTGCTCCAGGCTCCAAAAGCCACTATAGCGTCGCCGGCGGAGAAGGGCGTATCGGAGAAGTCCGCCCGGGACTCGATCTGGCCGCTCTGGTGGATGAGGGGCTCTATGGAGAATGTCTGCCGAAAGCCGATATCCCTCATGCTCTTGCCGATGATAGATGCTTTAGGCCGGACTATCAGCTCTGCAAATCCAAATCCCTCACTGTCCAGGATCTCCTTCATGGCGCTGTTCGGCGGAGAGGCAGAGCAGCCGTATTCCATAACGAAGTGGATAAAAGCCTCCTCCGATCCCAGGAAGGCCAGCTCCTGACCGGCCTCGAATTGGGTATATCGCGATGGGGCGACGGTTATCTCCCTGCGATTTCGGATGGCAAGAAGATGAAGCTCGCTGCCGATGGTGCATGGCAGATCCTCCCGCCTTTTGCCGATAAGAGGGGACGATGGGGGGATGATGCTGGTCCGGATGGTGTAATCTATGCCCCAGATGACCGCCACATCGCTCTTGGACACAGCCGTCTCCTTCTTCGGGAGGAGGCGCGAGCCGGCCCAGGAGAACAGGACTGCTCCGGCGATGAGCAGGGGAATGCCTATGGGGGTGACGGAGAAAAGGCCAAAGGGCTCCTCTCCGGCCTGCCTCAGTAGATCGTTTACCACGATCAGGGGGCCGGATGCAATCATGGTCACCGTCCCTCCCAGAATGGCTGCAAATCCCATGGGCATCATCAGGCGGGAGAGGGGTATTGCAGTCTGTTTTCCTATCCTCCTCATGGCTGGGAGAAAGAGGGCTGCTGCTCCGACATTCTGGATAACCGAGGATATGAGGCCTACAGTCAGGGAGACTGTGGCTATGATCCTAGACTCGTTTTTTCCGGCATAGCCGACGATGGCCCGGGCCAGGCGAGAGGTGACTCCGGTTCTCTCGATGCCGTAGCTGAGAATCATCACCGAGGCCATGGCCACGACTGCATTGGAGGCGAATCCGGAGATGGCCTCCAGGGGAGCGATCAGTCCCAGCCAGGCCAGGGCCAGGCTGGCCAGGACGGCGGCCAGATCAAGCCGCACCCGATTGCTCATGAAAAGGATGATGGTGATGGCGATTACTATTCCAAGTAATAGAACACCGCTGGCCATAAAAGCACTGGTTAGATGGCGGTCAAGAAGAGATAAAAAGGTTATTCTGATAGCTCACGGATTCTCCTTGAGCTTTATCTGGAACTCAATCTCCCTCTTGGCCGGATTGGGCTTGTATTGCACCTCAAGCTTGAGCGGCTCCCTTGGGCTGGCGGCCAGGGTCCAATCGGCTGTGGATGCCTCCACCCTTCCCCCGGCCTCGATCTCATCCGCCAGGCATCGAAGCATTCCCGCCATCTCAGCGGTGGTGGTGTAAAACTCCTGTCCGAACTTCTCCCCACCCGCCGGGCTTCTCTCGCATTTTCCGGGCCTTCCTATCAGGTCTACCATTGCAGTCACCTATTTCTTCTTCAGTCTGATGGTTTAAGATATTTTTCATATCCGTCCCTTTCCAATATCCATCCCCTTCATCCATCAAGCCAGAACCGGGGGGGCAAAATCCTCAAATGAAATAGGCTCATGATGGATAGCGAGAGTGATTAGATTGAAGGCAATAGGAATAGTGGGAAGCCCCAGAAAGAACGGCAATGTGGATACACTGGTCCAGGCCGTCCTGGATGGAGCAGAGCAGGCAGGCTATCAGACAGCGAAATACAGCCTCAATGAGATGAAGTACTCCGGC
>DAWB01000165.1:13835-20393 GCA_002505805.1 Methanosaeta sp. UBA80
CAGGATGTACTCATTGATCGATGCCGGCTTCAACTCCCGCCTCAGGCCGGGAAAGAAGGCGGTGATAGTCACCAGCCAGGGAGACCCGAATCCGAAATCATACGAGAAGGCAGCCAATGAATTTGCCGACGTACTGAAGCTGCTGGGATTCGAGGTCAAGGAGATCATCCGTATGGAGAACGGCTCGGCCAGGGATGCAGTGCTGGGGCGAAAGGACCTCCTGGATAAAGCCAGGGCAACAGGCCAGTCCCTTTAATCTTTTTTAGTCGCTGATCAGCCAGGAGGAGATATCTTATGGAAAGCAGGATTGTCTATTTCGAGGAGGGAGGAGCGCAGAATACGCAGGCTACGCTGGATCTGGTCGTCGAGAGGCTGGGCTCTAAGGACATAAAGAAGATCGTCCTCGCCTCCACCACAGGCGACACCGCCAGAAGGGCTATGGAGTTTTTTCGGGATCAGGAAGTGACTCTGGTGGTTGTGCCCCATCAGTTCGATTTTCACCGGGATAACAACGCCTTTCCACCAGAGCTGGCGGAGGAGCTGAGGCGGTCCGGGCACCAGGTCCATTTCGGGACCATGCTCTTTCATACAGACGAGTTCTACGGATCAAAGAATGCCACGGCCCTGGCCAATATCCTGCGCTCCTTCTGTCAGGGCTTCAAGGTCTGCTTTGAGATAGTCTATATGGCGGCAGACGCCGGCCTGGTGGCAGGCGGGGAGAAGGTGATGGCCATAGCCGGGACGGGAAGGGGCTCGGATACCGCCCTGGTGATGCAGGCCGCCTCCACCCAGCACCCACGCCGGCTCAAGGTCTATGAGATATTGTGCAAGCCCCTTAATCCGCTGAGCCTGGATGAGCTGCAGGAGAGGATGGCCCGAAAGGAGACCTGAGGCGGCACCCTCAATGCGCGGACTGCAGCTACTCCTTTTCTTTCTGCCCCTGGCATTGCTGGCCCACTGGGCCGGCCTGAGCGGGATCACCGTCTTTGCCGCCTCAGCTCTGGCCATCATCCCCCTGGCCAAGCTGCTGGGCGAGGCCACGGAGGTTTTGGCGGAGAAGACCGGCCCGCGCCTAGGAGGACTTCTCAATGCCACCTTCGGCAATGCTGCCGAGCTGATCATCACCCTCTCCGCCATCCGGGCCGGCCAGATCCAGCTGGTCTTGGCCTCCCTCACCGGCTCCATCCTGGGAAACCTGCTCCTGGTGCTGGGATTTGCCACGCTCTTCGGCGGCCTCAAGAACGGCAGGCAGATGTTCGACCGAAGGCAGGTGGACACCGATGCCACCATGACCGTCCTGGCCCTGATCGCCATGAGCGTCCCCTCCCTCTTCAGCCTTTATATAGCAGACGAGGTGCTGGTAGAGGAGCTGAGCCTGAGCACGGCCGGCACCATGCTCATCCTCTATCTTTTATTCGTGGTCTACACTCTAAGAAGCTGCACCAAAGAGAAATGCGATGCGGTTACCGTGCGAGAGGCCCTGCCGGTTCATGCCTGGAGCGGAGCCAAAGCCGGAGCGGTCATGGCCCTGTCCATGGCCGGCATTGCTCTTATGAGCGAGCTGTTGGTGGCATCTGTGGGGGCGGTCACCGACAGCCTGGGGCTGACCCCCCTTTTCGTGGGTATAATCATAGTGCCCATCATCGGCAATGTGGCCGAGCACCTGGTCTCAGTGCAGGCAGCGATGCAGAACAAGATGGACCTCTCCCTCTCCATTGCTCTCGGCTCATCCCTTCAGATTGCGCTCTTTGTGACACCGGTGCTGGTCTTCGCCTCGCTTATCCTGGGTAGCCCCATGACCCTGCAGTTCAATCAGCTGGAGCTGATTGCTCTCACCGCTGCCTCCATGATCTCCGCCCTGGTCTCTTTGGACGGCGAGTCCAACTGGCTGGAGGGTGCCATGCTTTTGGCGGTCTACGGCATACTGGGGCTGGCCTTCTTCTTTTTGCCATTGAGCTTATAGTCTCTTTTTCAGTGCCGGTTGCCAAGATCCATCTTAATATGATGGTATGGACTCAGCCGAAAGGACGGCGATAAAACAAATTATTTAACCATTGTGTCCGTATCGGATATTGTGAATGATGAGGATCTCCTGGATCTTAAAAAACCCATCATCGAGGCATGCATCAAATCCGCCCTGAGGAATGGATGGGGCGATGCCATGGGCGTTCTCTGGGGCAGCCTATTTTTGGAGAGCCAGCCACTATCCCTGGATGCTCTGGCGGAGAAGACCGGCTACAGCAAGACCACCGTCCGCTCCAATATGAGCCATCTGGAAAACCAGGGCATAGCTCACCGGGTGGTGGGTCCCCTGGGCAAACAGCATCGGAGCAAGCAGCATCGCTATGAACTGGTCAGGGACATCGAGGCGCTGAGGCCGGCTATATTATCCAACAAGAAGGAAGAGGCCCGGTTGATCTTGCAGGCCTTGCTCCAGGCTAAAAAGAGACTCGATGAAATGGAGGCAAAAGATCGGGAACTGGAGGCCTCCCTGGCCCGGGCGATAGAGGTCTATGAAGACGCCGGCAGGATACTGGACCTCATAGCCCGGTTTTCATACAAAGAGTTGATCGAGATACTGGAGACGAAGAGAAGATAGCAGAACCAGGCTTCTTCATTTCGATCCCGCTATTCTTTTATTGATGATCAAATGAGATTTAAATCAGATATGGACGATAGAGCAAGAGAGCTTCATGCCGCCGCAGAGGCGATCTCTCCTGTCTCCCTGCAAGAGGCAAAGGATGCCATAGCTGGGTCATGCCAGGAGTACAGGCGGTGGGCCGATCTCTTTTCCAGCCGCCTGAATGGCCTGCCGGACGAGAAGCTGCACCAGTTCGCCCGTGCCTTTGCCCTGACCATGCTGGGGCACCTGCCCACCCGGCCCGGCACCTGCCCCTTCTGCATCCAGTATGGCCGGGACCGGGCTTGTGCAGGCTGCGGCTATGCCGCCACGCATGGGCGCTGTGATGAGGACGATTCGGCGTTCATCCTCTTCATCGAGGCTTTTCAGGAGTTAGGAAGGGCGATATACCAGGATACAGGCAGGATGTGCTTTTCGGCAGATGAGGCGCGGCATATTCTCCCGTCCTGCATTCAGTCTTCCATTGAGGCCGTCCTGCAAATGGAGCAGGCTCTTGCCTCTGCCAGCACTCTGGATCTGATGCAGCTTAAAGCCAAGCATATGGGGAAAATGGTGGATCTTATTCCCGTGCAGCTTTTAAGCCAGGAGGTGGCAATAAGACGCCAAAAGGTGAAATCAGCTCTCCGCAATTATTGGTAGCAAGATGAAGGATTGACTATGACACGGCTGCCGCAAAACTGCTCGGATTCAGACACCAGAAGCTGCGCCCTGATCATCGCCACTCTCACCGCATTCACTCCTCCTTTCATGGCCTCTTCTATAAATATTGCTCTTCCGGCCATAGGAGAGGAGTTCTCCATGAATGCCGTTCTCTTAGGGTGGATCGCCACCAGCTATCTGCTCTCCTCTGCTGTGTTCATGGTGCCCTTTGGAAAGCTGGCGGACATAATCGGCATGAAGAAGGTTTTTTTATCCGGCCTGTTCTTTTTCACTGCATCCTCGCTGGTGGCCTATGCCGCTCCGACGCCCTGGATTCTCATCCTCTCCCGGGTGCTGCAGGGGATAGGCGCAGCCATGATCTTCGGCACGGGAACAGCCATCCTGGTCAATGTATTTCCTCTCCAGGAGAGAGGAAAGGTTCTGGGAATCAATGCCGCCAGCGTCTATCTCGGTCTTACCTTGGGCCCATTTCTGGGAGGAGTCCTCACTCACTACTTCGGCTGGAGGAGCCTCTTTCTGGTCAATGTCCCCCTGGGGCTGATTCCTCTCGTCCTGGGCCTGGCCAGGCTGAAGGGGGAATGGGCCGGGGAAAGGGGAGAGAGATTCGACCTCAAAGGATCGGCCATCTACAGCCTGATGCTGGTCTCTCTGATGTACGGCTTCACCCTTCTGCCCACCCCGGTGGGCGCTGCCCTGGTCATGGGCGGAGCGGCCATGCTGCCCCTGCTCATCCGCGCCGAGTCCAGGGTGAAGTGCCCCATTATGGATATCAACCTCTTCAGNNTCAAGGGCAATCGAGTCTATCTCTTCTCCAATCTGGCCGCCCTGATCAGCTACGGCGCCACATTCGCCATAACCTTTCTCCTGAGCCTATATCTGCAGTACATCAAAGGCCTCCAGCCGGACCAGGCTGGCCTGATCATGCTCCTGCAGCCGGCGGTGATGACCGTCCTTTCTCCCTACACCGGAAAGCTATCCGACCGCATGGAGCCCCGGCTGGTGGCCTCAGCCGGAATGGCCCTTACCTTCCTCTCCGTCCTGGCTTTCTCATTTCTCGATAATGAGACCGGCCTTCCGGCAATCTCCGTCAACCTCATGCTCCTTGGCCTGGGACTGGCCCTCTTCACCACCCCCAATACCAATGCCATCATGTCCTCGGTACAGCCGCGCCACTACGGCGTAGGATCGGCGACTTTAGGAACTATGAGGCTGGTGGGCCAGGTGGGAAGCATGAGCTTTGCCATGATGGTCTTCTCATTTTATCTGGGGGCAGCGGAGATCAGCCCGGCCTACTACCCCCAGTTTCTGGACGCAGTGAGGGTGGCCTTTGCCGTCTCGTCCCTATTATGCCTGCTGGGGATCTTCGCCTCCCTGGCGCGGGGAAAGCTGCGGCAGTAGCTGGGACAAGATACCTGATTCGACGTGACTTTTCTTTAGACGGCGCACTGGCTACACCTAATTGCTGATCTTACAGCTACTGAGATCAAAATGATTTAAGGCTGAATCCGGAGAATCTGGTAAGAAGAAAAAAATGGGCAAGAGAATGATCCATCAATATTCCTTTTCATCATCTCCTCTATGGGCATGGGGCAAAAAATCCTTCTCCTCATCATTTCCCCGGATATTCTCCACATCATATCCGAGGTCTTTGGGAATCTTAGATTCCAGAACCCATATGATCTCCTCAGGATCGTAGGTCTCACCGGTGGTATAGCATCTGACCATGGGAGCGCCTATGAATTCGACCCTCAAGTCACAGAGGGGACAGACGGCAATCTCAACTTCGCCCTTCTCATTCTTTCTTATGGTATCGAACAAGATCTCCTCTCTCCTGGAATAGGGGATTTAGGATGGAATGGTAATGCACTAAGGTTATAAGGACCCTTCGCATCAATCGGCAAGGCCTTGATCGCCAGGGCAGAGCATGATTAGCCCTTTATAATAAGCATTGATATCAGGCCTGCTTTTTTGAGCCCCTTTTAAATTAAATGCTGGGCTAGAACCTCGCGGTACAGCCGCTTCACATTCTCTTCCGTCTTGGCCATCTCCGGAAAGCCCCGGAAAGGGAGAGCCGCCTGCACATCCTCCTCCAGCCGCAGCCGGTACTGGCTGCGAGACATAAACCAGCCTTCACGGGCATAGTAACGGGAGAGGTACTCCTGTTCCGTCTGGCCTGGCGTCGGGGTGAGCAGAGCATGCCTCTTGTCGAGCTCTGCGAGCTCCATCATTGTGGTGTAGCCGGAACGGCTGATGATGAATCCGGCCCGGCTCATGAGGAGCGCCTTCTCATCGTTGCTGACATAAGAGTGTACTGTAGTAGATGCATCAAGCTTCTCCGTCCTCTCCTGTCGGGGGCTGCCTAGCAGGACAGCCTTCTCCCCTGGCAGGCTCTGCACCTGGCGGAGGATGATCTTTTCCAGAGCCTTCCTCTGAGGCTCGGGACCGGAGACTATGGCCAGATAGTCCAGATCCTCAATTATATTCATCTTTCTGGTGCTGGTGAGAATGCCCGCGTAGTAGGTCCGGCGGACTGTATCCGGGATGCTGGAGCGGCAGAGCTTGCCGCTCAGGTTCCGGCCTGGGCCGTAAGGGCTGATATCGGGGACGATCACGCCGGAGAAATGGCGGTGAAAGAGGCTGTTGAAGGGCATGGTCATCATCTCCAGCGGATATAGCCATCGGGGCAGGCTGTAGCGGAGTTGATGGGAGATGAAGTAGCTAGGTATGCGATCGCTGTAGACTCCCATGCGATTGTCGCTGATGACAAGATCAAAGCTCTTCCCGGCTACAATTTCATCGAAGCGCCTCTTCTCCAGATATACGGCCCGCAGGAGGGCAGGCAGGCCCAGGGCAAAGGAGGGCAGAAAGAATCGGGAACTGCTGTAGGGAGCGGGATAATCCTTGAAGAGCAGGAAATTACACTCAGGACATTCCTTTCGAAGAAGCTCCAGGGCATTGCCGCTGCTGCCCACAGTAACCTCGTGCCCCCGGGCCAGCAGTTCCTCGATGATGGGGATATCCCGGGTGGCATGGCCCAGCCCCCAGCTAAGGGGGCTTACAAAAACATGTCCCATTCCATTAAAGAGATATCTAACGATTCTATAAATCTATTTTCATAGGCATTGGTATTGATGAAGCTATAATAAAATCTGGCTAAAAATAAACAGGATATTGTGCCCCGTAAAGGGCACATATCTTAAGGCAATCTGAGGATTCTACTTGGGTGGCCAGAAGTCCTTCATCCAGCCGATGATGCG